>NZ_JBEYIX010000004.1:0-212599 GCF_040636055.1 Micromonospora sp. NPDC006766
CCGCCGGGCGGCGGTCCGGCGTCGCCATGGTCAGCTCAGCCCTGCTTCTGCTGGCACGGTACGCAGAAGCGGGCGTGCGGCAGCACCTCGAGCCGCTCGGTCGGGATCGGCGCGGTGCACCGCTCGCAGATGCCGTAGCCGCCCTCGGCGATCCGGCGCAGCGCGTCGCTGATCTGCGCCAGGCTCTGCCGGGTCGCGGCGATCATCGCGGCCTGGGTGTGCGCCTCGCCGGGGTCGCCGGTGTCCGCGGTCAGTTCGGTCAACCGCGCGGTCTGCGCCTCGAACTCGGTGGTCAGCGTGTCCCGCAGTCGCGTGATCCGCTGCTGGCCGGTGGCGTCTCGGAGGTCGGTGCTCATGTCGATATCCCTTCCGGAAAAAGAAAAAGGCCGAAGCCGAATTGGCTTCGCCCTGGTGGCCGCTACTCGGGGGTGGTAGGAATTCCCGGAGGGCCACGGTCGGTAGGGATCGGGCTCGGCAGGCCATGGATGGGCGCGACCGCGTGCCGCGAACAGGGCACGACAGCGGGCGTCACCGTGGTGACGCTGATCAACTGCCGGACCCGATACATCTGTACACCATAGGCGGACCGGGCCAGAACGCCAACCGCATTGCCACTTCCCGTTGGAACTTTCGGCCGGCGCGGTGGCATCTGTCCGGCGTGCCGGGATCGCCGCTCGCGCGGCCCACCGGACGGCGGCCGCGTCACGACCGCTCCGGGACCAGCTCGCCGAACCAGCGCCGGCCCACCGCGAACACGTCCCGCACGGCCAGCCCGACGGCGCGGGCGGTGTCGTGCACCGCCACCGTGTCCAGCCGCGCCCAGCGGAAGGCCTTGCTGCGGCGTACGTCACCCGCCGGGGAACGGGAGGTCAGCCGGGCGTGTCCGCGCCACAGGCCCGGCCCGGGAGGTTCCAACTCGACGAGGACGGTCCCACCGGCGCCGATCAGCTCCCGGCACCGCCGGAGCAGGCGTTGCGGGTCACCGCCGATGCCGATGTTGCCATCGACGAGCAGCACGTGCGCCCACCGGCCCTCGCCCGGCAGGGCGGCGAAGACGTCCCGGTGAATGGCGACCACCCCGCGCGCCCGGGTGAGCCGCACCGCGTACGGGGAGATGTCGACGCCGACCGCGGTGTGCCCGGCCCGGGCCAGCGCGAGCGCGAGCCGGCCCGGGCCGCACCCGACGTCCAGGGTCGGGCCGGCGCACCGGGCGACGACAGCGGCGGTCGCCGGCTCGGGAGGGCCATGCCAGCGCCGTACCGGCAGCCGGATGCGCGGGCCGTCACCCGGCACGAGCCAGTGCACTCCCGGCCGCCCGCGCAGGGCCGCGGCGAAGACGTCCTCGGTCTCGTCCGGGTCCGCCCGGCGGTCGGGCCGCCCGCCTGCCCCGACGGCGTCGACGGTCACCGTGCGCCGTCCGGGACCAGAGTGGGACCCAGCCGCGCGACCTGACGGGCGAAGCGGCTCGCCGGCGCCTCGGCGGCCACCGCGAGCGCGTCGCGCCACTCGTCGACGTCCCGCAGGACCGGCAGCGGCAGGGTGCGCAGCCCGCGGCTCGCGAGCGCCGCCCAGGTGCGCCGGCCGGTCGACGCGGTGGACATCGGCACCGCCCGCAACGCGGCGGCCTGCCGGGGATCGCGCAGCCCCAGCGCCCACCACCCGCCGTCGACCGCCGGACCGAGCACGGCGTCGGCCAGGTCGAGGCGCCGCACCGCCGCGAGCAGTTGCCCCGGCGTCAGTTGCGGGGTGTCCATGCCGATCTGCAGCACCGACCGCCCCGGCCAGGCCGCGGCCACGTCGGCGTGGGCGTTGGCGAGCCGCTCGGCCAGGTCGCCACCCCGCTGGGCCAGTACCGACCAGTCGGCGACGGCGGCCGCCAGGTCGGCACCGTCCTCGGCCTCGGCGACGCGCCCCCGTACGGCCAGCACGGGCGTCACCCCGGGCACGGCACGGACGGCGTCGAGGGTGTCCCGCAGCGCCGCCGCGGCGATCCGGGCCGCCTCGCCGGGGGTGGCCGGCGGGCAGAGCCGGGTCTTCACGGCCCCCGGCACGGGTGCCTTGGCCATCACCAGCAGCACCGTCATCGAGGTCGGCCCACGGTACGCAGGACGCCGGCGAAGTCGCGGGTGGCGCGCAGCGTGCCGCGTACCGAGCCGGAGACCTTGGACCGGGTGCCGACGGCGCGCGGCGCGTAGCTGACGTCCAGCTCCCGGATCCGCCAGCCGGCGGCCGCGGCGCGGATCAGCAGTTCGAGGGGGTAGCCGAAGGCCCGGTCGGTGACGCCGAGGGCGAGCAGGGCGTCGCGGCGGGCCACCCGGATCGGGCTGAGGTCACGCAGCGGTACGCCCCGCTGTCGCAGCAGCGCCGCGACGAGTGCGGTGCCGGCGCGGGCGTGCCAGGGCCAGACGCCGACGCGGACGGGTCGCCGCCGGCCCACCGCCAGGTCGGCGACGCCACGGGCGACCGGGTCGACCAGGGCGGGCAGTTCCGCCGGGTCGAAGGAGCCGTCGGCGTCGAGGACGCAGACCAGGTTCGCGTCGGCGGCCAGCAGCCCGGTGTGCACGGCCGCGCCGTACCCCCGGCGGGGTTCGTGCACCACCCGGGCCCCGTGCCGCGCGGCGACCTCCGCCGAGCCGTCCCGGGAGCCGTTGTCCACCACGATCGCCCGGTACCCGCGAGGCAGTGCGGCGAGGACGCCGGGCAGGGCGGCGGCCTCGTCGAGGCACGGCAGGACCACGTCGATCGGTGTCGGCATACCGCCGACGCTAGGCCGCCATCCGGGCTCCGGCAGGCAGATCGGACCTTACGGATCAATCGCCGTGTACCGACGGGTGACGATCCGGCCGTTCACTCGTCGCCGGTCCCGGGAAGGTCGTACCGTCCGATCGGCATGGGAACGACCACGAGATCGCCCGCCGCGCCCGGGCAGACGCCGACCCGCCGGTGGCAGGGCGACCTGGCCGTGCTGGGCGTCGAGGTCGCGCTGGTGGTCCTCGCCGCGGTGGTGGGCGCGGTCCTCAATGCCCACGGCGTGGGTCTGCACGCCGACGCCGCCCCGCTGTACGCGACCTGGCGACCGCATGCCGGTTGGGGCACGCCGGCCGGGGTGCTGGTGGCGGTCACGGTCATCGGATCCGGGGTGCGGTGGGCGCGGGTCGCCCGCTGGGGACCGCTGCTCGGCGTGGCCTGGCTGGCATCGGCGGCGTGGACGCTGTCGCTGGCCCTGATCGACGGCTGGTCGGCGGGGTTGGCCGAACGGCTCACCGTGCAGGCGGAGTACCTGCACGAGGTGCCCGGGATCCGGGACGTTCCCGCCACGTTGGCCGGGTTCGCCGGGCGCATCCTCGACTTCCGGCCCGACTCGTGGTCGACCCACACCGCCGGTCACCCGCCCGGTGCGCTGCTGGTGTTCGTCGGGCTGGACCGGATCGGGCTCGGCGGGGGCGCCGCGGCCGCGCTGGCCTGCGTGCTGGTCGGCACGAGCGTCACGGTCTCGGTGCCCGTGGCGTTGCGGGCGCTCGGTGCCGAGTCCGCGGCCCGCGCGGTCCTGCCGTTCCTGGTGCTGTCGCCCGGCGCGGTGTGGGTGGGAGCGTCGGCGGACGGGCTGTTCGCCGGCGTGGTCGCGGCCGGGCTGGCGCTGCTGGCGGTACGCGGCCGGCTGGCCCCGGCCGCCGGTGGGCTGGTGCTGGGTTTCGCGCTGTACCTGTCGTACGGCTTCGTGCTGGTGGGTCTGCTGGCGTTGGTGGTGCTGGCGCTGCGCCCGGCGGACCGGGTCGCCGCGCTGCTGTCCGCGATCGCCGGGGCCACCGCGGTCGTGGTCGCCTTCACGGCGGCGGGGTTCTGGTGGTGGGACGGCTACCAGCGGGTGGTGCAGCGGTACGACCAAGGCTGGGCGGCCGACCGCCCGTACGGCTACTGGGTGTGGGCGGACCTGGCGGCGCTGGTGCTGTCCGCCGGCCCGGCGCTGGGGCCGGCGCTGCGCCAGGCGGTGCGGGCCGGGCTGGCGGCGATCCGCCCCGCGCTGCACGGACCTGGCACCCGGCGCGCCCGGTCGGCGGTCGCCGCCGGGCCGTGCGTGCTGCTGCCGGTCGCCGCGGCGGTGGTGATCCTCGCGGCCGACCTGTCCGGGTTGAGCAAGGCCGAGGTGGAGCGGATCTGGCTGCCGTTCGCGGTGTGGCTGCTGGCCGCCGCCGCGCACCTGCCGGCGGCGACCCATCGCTGGTGGCTGGTCGGGCAGGCGGCGACCTGCCTCGCGGTCAACCACCTGCTCTGGACGGTCTCCTGAACGTGTCAGCACCCGACCACGGATCGAGTTCGGGCGTTGGCGGTGCCGGGGTGTGGCGCGGTGCGGCACGGGGACCGCGCTGTCCTTCACCGATGTCGAGGGTCAGGCCGGCAGCGCCGCCGGTTCGCGCAGCGGGTCGGTGGCGAAGGCGGCGATCCCCTCGGCGAACCCGACGCGGGCGGTGTAGCCGAGCAGCTCGGTCGCCCGACGCGGGTCGGCTACGACGTGTCGCACGTCGGCGGCCCGCGCCCCGCCGACGACCATCGGTGCCGGGCCGGCCATCGCGGCAGCCAGGGCAGCGGCCAGGTCACCGACGGTACGCGCCTCGCCGGAGCAGACGTTGATCGGCGCCAGCGGCTCCGGGGGCGACGCGGCCAGCGCCAACAGGTTGGCGCGCGCCACGTCGGTGACGTGGACGAAGTCGCGCCGCTGCCGGCCGTCCTCCAGCACCTGGGGCGACCGACCCGACGCCAGCGCGGACCGGAAGATCGACGCCACCCCGGCGTACGGGGTGTCGCGGGGCATCCGGGGCCCGTAGACGTTGTGGTAACGCAACGCCCACACCCCGCAGCCGGTCTGGCGCGCCCAGGCGGCGGCCAGGTGTTCCTGGGCAAGCTTGCTGGCGGCGTACGTGCTACGCGGCTCCAGTGGGGCGTCCTCGGGCACCAGCGCCGGGGTGAGGATGCCCGAGCAGCGCGGGCAGGTCGGGTCGTAGCGGCCGGCGGCCAGGTCGGCGAGGCGGCGTGGGGCGGGCCGCACCGGGCCGTGCCGGCCGCACTCGTAGCGCCCCTCGCCGTAGACGACCATCGAGCTGGCCAGCACCAGCCGCCGCACCCCGGCGCGGTGCATGGCGGCCAGCAGCACCGCGGTGCCGTAGTCGTTGTGGCTGGCGTAGCCGGGCGCGTCCGACGGGTCGAGCCCGTGCCCGACCATCGCCGCCTGGTGGCACACCGCGTCGACACCCGGCAGCAGCCGGTCGAGCAGATCAGGATCGCGGACGTCGCCGACCACCGGGGCGTGCCGCCGGGCCCACTGCGGCAGTTCCCCGCCGTGCGCCTGGGGCAGCAGCGCGTCCAACGCCACCACCTCGTGCCCGTCGTCGGCGAGCAGGTCGGCGACCTGGGATCCGATGAAACCGGCCGCGCCGGTGACCAGTACCCGCATGTCGGGCAGCGTAGGCCGGCGCGGGCCGCCCCGGGGCCGGGTCGGCGCGGCCGTAAGGACCTCGCAACATGACTGTCACCCCAGCCGCCGGCAACCCTCCGCAATTCCAACAAACCAGATCAGTTCAGTGCCTAACCTGCTGGGGTGGCATCCCGTGAACGCGATCAGCGCTTCCCCGGGCGGTGGTGGGCGTTCCTGGCCGAACATCCCCCGCCCGGCGCGGCGACCGTGAACCGACGGTGGCGCAGCCCGCTGCGCGGCCCGTGGCTCACCTCCGTGTACGGGGTGGTCCTGCTCGTCGGTCTGCCGCTGGTGTTCCTCACCGGGCTGCTGGACTACCTCGCCTACTCCCCGCAGTTCGGCCAGGCGTTCCCGGGCGACGTCGGGTGGCTGCGGCTGCCGCAGTTCGACTGGCCGACCCGCCCGTCCTGGCTGTTCCGCCTCACCCAGGGCCTGCACGTGGGGCTCGGCATCACGCTGGTCCCGGTCGTGCTGGCCAAGCTCTGGTCGGTGCTGCCGAAACTGTTCGCCTGGCCGCCGGCGCGCTCGGTGGCGCAGGTGCTGGAACGGCTGTCCCTGCTGCTGCTGGTCGGGGGGATCCTGTTCGAGATCGCCACCGGCCTGCTCGACATCCAGTACGCGTACCTGTTCGGGTTCGACTTCTACACCGCCCACTACTTCGGGGGTTGGGTGTTCGTCGCCGTGCTGGTCACGCACGTGACGCTCCGGCTGCGACGAATGTTCACCGCGCTGCGGTCCCGGTCGCTGCGGCAGGAACTGATCACCTCCCGCGCGGACACCCGACCCGAGCCGCCGGACCCGGACGAGTTGGTGGCCGCTCGACCGGCGCCGGCCACGATGAGCCGGCGCGGCGCGCTCGCCCTGGTCGGCGGCCTGTCGCTGCTGCTCGCCGCGCTCACCGTGGGCCAGCACTTCAACGGGCCCTGGCGGCGTACCGCGCTGCTGCTGCCCCGGGGTCGGCAACCCGGCACCGGCCCAACCGGCTTCCCGATCAACCGGACCGCGGCCGCCGCCGGCGTCAGCGCCGCCGCCACCGGTCCGGGCTGGCGGCTCACCCTGCGCGCGGACGGACGCACCACCGTCGTGGACCGCGCCGCTCTGCTGGCCATGGCCCAGCACACCGTCACGCTGCCGATCGCCTGCGTGGAGGGGTGGTCGACCAGGCAGACCTGGACCGGCGTACGACTGCGCGACCTCGCCGCGCTGGCCGGAGCCGACGGCGTCACCGCCGCCCAGGTCCGCTCGCTGGAAAAGACGGGACTGTTCCGGCAGGCGACCCTGCAGGCCAACCAGGTCCTCGACGCGGACGCCCTGCTCGCACTGCGGGTCAACGGCGTCGACCTCACCCTCGACCACGGCTATCCGGCGCGGGTCATCGTGCCGGCCCTGCCCGGGGTGCACTGCACGAAATGGGTGACGGATATCGACTTCCGGGGGCGTGCCGGTGCGTGACGTCGTGGGCCGGCTCCGGGCGGCGTACGGGGCGCCGCCCGGGCACCTGCTGCGGCTCGCCGGCAGCTTCGCGCTGACCGGGTGGGTGGCGCTGCGGCTCGCCGGGGAACCGGCCGTCGGCCGGATGCTGCTCTGGTTCGTCGGCGCGGCGGTCGCCCACGACTTCGTGCTGTTCCCGTGTTACGGGCTGGCCGACCGCGCGGCGCGACGCGTGCTGGGCGCCCGCGCGGCACCGGCCTCGGGTCCCGCGCCGCTGAACCATGTCCGCGTGTCGGCGCTGGCCTCGGGGCTGTTGTTCCTGGTCTACCTGCCCGGCATCCTCCGGTTGGGACGGCCGACCTATCTGGCCGCGTCCGGGCAGGACCAGCGGCCGTTCCTCGCCCGCTGGCTGCTCGCCACCGCTGCCCTGTTCCTGGCCAGCGCCCTCGGCTACGTGCTGCGCCGGTGGTGGTGGGCCCGGCACCGGTGACCGGTGCCCCGCCTGGCCCGCACCGCCCTGTCCCGTTGGCATTCACCGGCGCTGCCGCCTCAGGGCACGTCCGTCCTCTGGTGCTTACTTGCTAGGTAGACCGAACCGTGTCCGTCGACGCATTGATCCGCCCCGGACAGGGGGCTAGCATCCCGCCCAGTCGATCTTGGAAGGGGTCGGAGTGTCGAATAAGAAGCGTGTGAGAAGCGGGCTGGTCGCAGCCCTGACACCGATAGTCGTGCTCAGCGTCGCCGCGCAGCCGACGATGGGACAGGTGCCCGTGCCACCGCCGATCAAGACCTACGAAGGGGACCCCGGCCGACTCGGCGACCCGGCGAGCTGGCGTACCCCTGAATTCAACCGGGACGCCGGCCTGGTGTCGATCGGCGCGGAGTTCGCCTACGCCGCCGGCTATTCCGGCACGGGGATGAACATCGGCATCGTCGACTCGGGCGTCTTCGCCGGGCACGTCCGCGAGCACGGCAGCCTGGACACGAACTACGAGATCGGGGACCGCTTCCACGCAGTGGAGGCCCAGGGCGGCAACACGGGTCCGACGTCGGGCTTCTACAACCCGGCGTTCAACGACAGCCACGGCACCCACGTCAGCGGAACCGTCGCGGCGAGCCGCGACGGCGTCGGCGAGACGCAGCCGTCCGGGCCCGCCGCCAACATGCACGGCGTCGCGTTCAACGGCAACGTGTACATGGGCAACACCGGCAAGACGGACGGCGTGCTCTTCGGTCTCCTGCCGGCGAACGCGACCGTCGCGCAGACACCGGACGGCGGCTACGTCGCCAACGTCTACCGGGCCGTGAACGCCGCCGAGACGGCGAACGGCAAGCCCATCCGGATCATCACCAGCAGCTGGGGCAGCCAGCCCAACACGGAGAACTACAACACCTACGAGACGCCCGCCGGCAGCTCGGTGCTCGGCTTGAACGCGTCGTGGCGTCACCTGTCCACCCCGGACGGCGTTGCCGACGCCAACGGCAAGACCGCCCACTGGTTCAACGGCGCGCTCGACGCCGCGCGTACCGGCACGGTCCTCCAGTTCACCGCCGGCAACAACGGCTACACCAACCCGTCGCCGCGGGCCGCCGCGCCGTACTTCATGCCCGAGTTGGAGGGGCATTGGTACACGACGTCGGGGATCAACCCCACCCAGGGGCGCACGTTCAACGCCGACGGGTCGGTCCTGGTCCCCGGCCAGCAGACGTTCAACCAGTGCGGCATCGCGAAGTGGTCCTGCGTGACGGCGCCGAGCAACAGCATCAACAGCACGACCGTCTCGGTCGTCAACGGCGTGCCGGAGGCCCGTTACGGCAGCTCGTCGGGGACGTCGATGGCCGGGCCACACTCGGCGGCCGCCCTTTCGTTGATCATGCAGCGCTTCCCGTACCTGACCAACGAGCAGGCGCTCTACACGATGTTCACCACCGGCCGGCAGAACAACACGATCAGCGACGCGGCGGGTACCGCCGTGCTGAACCCGACCCGCGGTCAGATCGTGCAGGTTCCCGACAGCCGCAACGGCTGGGGCACGGTCAGCCTGCGCGAGGCCATGCAGGGCCCGGGCCAGTTCCTGGGGCCGTTCGTCGTTGACACGCAGGGCCGCGACGACGTGTGGTCGAACGACATCTCCGACGTCGCGATCCGGGCCCGCCAGCAGGAGGACGCCGCCGAGGCGGCCGTCTGGGAGGCGACCAAGGTCGCCAAGGGCTGGACGACGGGCCTGCCGGCCAACGCGAGCGACGTCGACAAGTCGGACTACGCCATCGGTATCCGCCGAGAGCAGGCCCGCAAGGCCCGCGCCTACGAGGGCAGCCTCACCAAGCGTGGCGCCGGAAGCCTGTTCCTCACCGGCAACGAGACCTGGCACGGGACGAGCACCGTTCTCGACGGCAAGCTCTCCGTCGTCGGCTCGCACGAGAGCTCAATCGATGTACGTGGTGGCACGCTCGGTGGCAGCGGCCGCGTGGGTGGCAACGTCAACGTCACCGGCGGCGTGCTGCGGCCCGGGCTCACCTCCGACGAGGCCGCGCAAATCGCCAACGTGCCCGCGGGCAATGTCCTGAACGTCGACGGCAACGTGACCGTCGGCAGGGCCGGTCGCGTCGCTGTGACCATCTCCGGCGACAACGACTACACCAGCATCAAGGCCGCGGGCAAGCTGGTGCTGGACGGCGAACTGGACCTGAACGTGCGGGGCAAGCTGACCACGGGCGCCGTTTTCACGATCATGAGCGGTAGCTCGATCAAGGGCGAGTTCCACGCGCTGCCCCAGAACCGGGCCCTGAATGTGGGCGGTTACCTGTTCAAGGTGTCCTACAAGAACAACAGCATGACGCTCACCGTCATGCACCCGGTGCCGAACAACGGGAAGTAGGCCCTGACCCGTTAGGTTCGACGCGGCTTGACCAAGGTCGAGCCGCGGTGCAGGGAAAGGTGGGCCGCGACGTCGAGGTCGGCGTCGCGGCCCACCGATTCACGTGGTCATCCGTGGCGGCCTGACTAATGGGCGGGCGCCGTCGGCCCGGAGTCGGCCACCCAGTCCGGGTGGGCGGCGACGAACGCGTCGACGGCGTCGTCCCGGACCGCCTGCAGCAGTTGCAGGCTGGTCGGGCTGAGCACCTCGACGCTGCCGACGCCCGGCACGGTACGGCTGTTGAACGTACCGTTGTTGGTCTTGATCGTGGTGATCGAGTCGGGGCGAATGCCCCGCATGGCGAAGGCCCAGTCCTCCAGCGGGATGCCACCGTCGTCGACTGTCATGGCCTGGCCGACCGCCGACAGCAGGCCCGGCAGCCTGGTCGGTGAGTTCAGGCCCTCGGTCACCACCTGGTGCAGCACTGCCTTGATGAACTGCTGCTGGTGGCGCTGCCGACCGTAGTCGAAGTCGTTGTTCGCCAGCAGGTCCCGCTGCCGGACGAAGTCCAGCGCCTGTGTCGGGTCCAGGCACTGGTCGCCCTTGGCGTAGACGTTCGGCGTGACCCCGGGAATGCGCTGGTTCACCGTGCCGTCGGGATTGATCTTGTACGGCGCGGCCCGCTCGCCGGTCTTGTCGTCATGCCCCACGTGGATCGAGGTCGTGGTCTCGTCGACGTACAGGCAGACCTGGCCGAGGACCTGGACGATCTTCTTGAAGCCCTGAAAGTCGATGATCGCGCCGGCGTCCGGGGTGATTCCGGTGAGGTCGCGAACGGTCAGGGCCAGCAGCTCGAAACCGTGCGACATCGCCGACGCGCCGGTGAGCCCCCGGCTACCGAACGCGAAGGCGGCGTTGATCTTGTTCTGCCCGCCGGCGTACGAGGTCGCGCCGTTGTCGTAGGCGGGGATGGTGACCAGCGAGTCCCGGGGCAGCGAGACCAGGTACGCCTGGCTGTGGTCCGCCGGGATGTGCAACAGGATGATCGAGTCGGACCGGACGAGTTCGTTGGCGTCCTGGTTGGGGCGGGCGTCCACCCCGACCAGCAGAACATTCTTCGCCCCCGTGATCGTCTGGTGCTGGCGTGGGGCCGCGGCGGCGCCGAGCAGGTCCTGCCGGGTGATCTTGCTGGTCGCACTGTGCAGCAGAAACGCGCTGCCACCCAGCGCCACGGCGCTGAGCATCGCCAGCGTGGCACCGACGGCCACGCACCACCGGGCCCAGCGGGGCCACGGCCGGCGGGCCGGCCGACGGCGCTCCGCCGGCCCGTCGCTCGGCTCAGAGACAGTCGTGGTGGCGTGCGACACGTGACTCCTTTGCGTAACCGGGGGAACACAAGTCGCTCCAGGCTATGCCGGCCGCGATCCGGCGGACAGGTCACCGCGCTGCGAACTTCCTGGTAAAGCCGCTGCGCAGGCTCCGCATCCGGCCACACACGGGACGGCCCGCCAGGTAACGCCACCACCCAGACGGGTGCCTGTGGGCCGGGTCACAGTGGTGGGATCACGAGCACTGCCGCTGGCCCGCGTCCGAGGGGCAGCCCGCCAGCCAGGCGCGTCACGCCCGCCGCGCGCAGGTCGTGGAACCGGGTGGTCGATGACATTCCGTTCATGAACCGACCACGGACACGCGACACCGGCCAGAATCGCAGCCGTGAACGGATGGCCACGCAGAACCGTAGCCATGCTGGGTGCTGTCATCACCGTGGCGGCCGGTCCGGCGCCGGCCGCGGCGCACGGTGGCGGCCAGCCGATTCCCGACGCGGCCTACTACCGGGCGGATCTCGGCGCGGTCACCCCGCAACCGGCGGGCATTCGGGTTAGCGTCGACCAAGGCGGTGAGTGGATCGAGATCACCAACTCCGGGCCGGACGAGGTGATCGTGCTCGGCTACAGCCGGGAGCCGTACCTGCGGATCACCGCGACGACGGTACAGGAGAACCAGCTGTCGCAGACGACCTATCTCAACCGCAGCCTGTTCGCCGACGCCCTGCCCGCAGGGCAGGATCCGGGCGCGCTCGCGCCGGCCTGGAAGACCATCGGCGCCAAGGGCACCGCCCGCTGGCACGACCACCGCATCCACTGGATGGGGCAGGCACGGCCACCGGCGGTCGAGGCGGACCCGGGACACCCGCACATGGTCGGCGACTGGACGGTGCACGCGACGGCCGGCGGGCAGCCGTTCGCCATCACCGGCCAGCTGCGCTGGCTGGGTAAACCCGGCGAGGCTGGCGACCGCGTCCCGCAATGGCTGCTGCTGACCCTGGAGGCGGTGGGCATCGTCGTCCTGCTGGGCGTCGGCCTGTGGGCGCGACGCGGTCGCCGGGGTGCGGACCGGGCGGCCACCCCGGCAGGGGTCACCCCGCCGGACGGCGCCGGCGCGCAGGCCGGCTGATCCGGCGCGGACGCCGGCGAACCATGAAGCCGGCTTCGGGCGCGCCGCGCCAGCCCCGCCCGCGTGTCCTTCTCGGACGGTGTCCGTTGTATGGAACGTGCAGGCGAAAGGATCCGCCGTTGCGACGATCCCCACAGCAGGACCCGCCCGGCGGCAGGTCGAGTGGGCCCGGCGCGAGAACGACCGACGGCGGCGGGCGTACGACGCGGAGGCCGGGGCCTGGCGCCGGCACGGGGACCATCTCATCCGGCTGCGAATCGAGGCCACCGGGTTCCTCGGGTGCGCTCAGCCCCGGGCCGGCCTGCCGGCCGACCTCGACCACGACGAGGTCGTCTACCGCATACTTCCGGCCGCGGAGCTGGTCGAGGCCGAGGCCCGGCACCTCACCGGGTTGCCCGCGCCGGGGCTGACGGTCGCGGTGACCGCTGTCGCGGAGCCGGGGCGGGCACTGCCGGCGGGCCTGCGGGTCGTCGACGCCGGCATGGCCGTGGTGACCGACCGTCGCGTCGTCTTCGCCGGGCGCGACGGCCGACGCGAGTGGACGTACACCGGCATGCTGGGCCCGGGGCACCACCCTGACCTGCCGATCACCCTGCTGCACACCGCGCAGGGCCGCCGGCCGGCCGGGTTACGGATCCCGGCGGCCACCGCCGTGAACACCCGCTTCTACCTCACCCTCGCGTACGCCACCGCCGTCGGGGCCCGCCCGGCCGTCGTCTCCCAGCTCGATGCGTTGCTGGCGGCCCACCGCGACGCCCGGCCGACGCCACCGCCGGCGGTGACGCCGGAGCATGCTCCGCTCCCCCTGCCGCGTCCCGGGCGGGTGACGGCGGCCGCCGCCGTCCTCGTCGTGCTGATGTTGGCGGCGCTGACCACCGGCCCGGTCCCGGCGGCTCCGGCCGACCTGCCGTACCGGGCGCAGGCGCCGACGGGCGCGATCGCCACGGCCCCCGGCACCGGCGGCCCGGTCCCGAGCCCGCCCACCGACCCCGGGCCGCCGGACGGTCCGGGGTCACGGCCTGCGGCGGTCACCACGGCGAACCGACCCGTGGGCGGGGCCGCCACCTCGGGTGAGCCGGTCACCCAGCCCGGGACCAGCCGAGGCACCGTACCGGCGACCCGCGACCCGGCCGCCGCGCCGGCGCCGTCCGGGCCGGCCGCCGCACCGCCACCCGCGACGGACCCACCGGCCAGCGTGCCCAGCCCGAGCACAGCGCCCAGCCCGGCGCCACCGGCGCGAAGCGACTGCCCGGACCTTCTTCTCCGGCTGCCGCTGGTGGCTCCGCTGCTGTGCTCGGTGACCGGCCGCTGAGCGTTGGCGGGTCAGTGGCGGCGCGGCGTGAGAACGCCGACCGCCGCAGCGGTGAGGCCAGCGGCGGTGAGGCCGGCGGCGGTGACCAGCCGGTGCCGGGACAGCCAGGCCTGCGCGCTGTGCTGGTGCGCCCGGTCGGTGAAGCTCCCCCGCGCGCCGTAGTCCCGGCCCTGCGGGCCGTCCGCCGGCTGCCACAGATTGACCGGCCGGTCATGGTCGGTCGGTTGGTCGGTCTGCTGCGACCGGTAGCCGGTCCGACCGAGGTAGCGGTCGAGCAGGCCGGGGACGATGCGGTTGCCGAGGATGGTCAGGGCGGTCGAGGCGCCCACCCAGTACTCCCGGCGGCCGGGCCGGTCGGCGGCGCCGACGATGGCCCGGGCGGCGACCTCCGGGTCGTAGATCGGCGGCACCGGTTGGGCGTGCCGGGGCAGCCGGGACAACAGCCAGTCGAACTGCGGGGTGTTGAGCGCGGGCAGGTGCGCCATTGTCACCTTGACGTTGCTCTTGTCGTGCAGCAGCTCACAGCGCAGCGCCTCGGTGAACCCGACGATGGCATGCTTGGCCCCGCAGTACGCGGTCTGCAACGGGATGCCCCGGTATGCCAGCGCCGACCCGACCTGGACGACGGTCCCCCGGTCCCGGGGCACCATGTGGTCCACGGCCACCCGAGTGCCGTACACGAAGCCGAGATAGGTGACCTCCGTGGCCCGGCGGAACTCCTCCGGTCGGATCTGCTGAAACGGTGCGAAGACCGAGCTGAACGCGTCGTTGATCCACAGGTCGATCGGCCCGAGTTCGGCCTCGATCCGTTGGCCGGCGGCCACCACCTGGTCGTACTCGGCCATGTCCACCTCGACGGGCAGGGCGCGGCTGCCGGCCGCCCGTACCTCCTCGGCGACAGCGTCGAGGCCGGTGCGTCCCCGCGCCAGCAGCGCGATGGCGATCCCCCGTCGGGCGAGCAGGCGGGCGGTGGCCCGCCCGACCCCGGCGCTGGCCCCCGTGATCACGGCCACCTGTGCGTTCTGTCGGTTCCGGCTCATCTCACTCCCCGGCGTCGTCGCGTCCTGCCCAGGGCTGTACCCCGGCACCGGCGGGCTAGTCAGGCCGGCGGCGATCGGGGTTCGGGACAGGTGTGGGCCGTCCCGCGACGGGTAGGGCCGCTGGTGAGGTGATGCCGGTGGGACGGGACGAGTGGTCGTCCGGGCCGATGGCCCCGGTTGGTCACGAGCCGAGCGTGCTGCGCGAGTACGCGCTGCTCGCCGACGGCCACCGGGGCGCCCTCGTCGGGCCGGACGGGAACGTTACCTGGCTCTGCGCACCCGGGTGGGCGGACCCACCCGTGTTCAGCAGTCTGCTCGGCGGACGGGGCGACTACCTCGTGACACCGGCGAACCGGCGGTTCGTCTGGGGCGGCTACTACGAGCCGGGCTCGCTGGTGTGGGTGAGCCGGTGGGTGACCACGGACGCGATCATCGAATCCCGCGAGGCGCTGCTGTTTCCCGGGGAGGAGCGGCGGGTGGTGCTGCTGCGGCAGATCCACGCGGTGGACCGGGACGCGGTGGTCCGCGTTCGGCTCGACCCCCGCGCCGATTTCGGCCGCGAACCGGTGCGCGAGGTGCGCCGGGAGGGACGGTGCTGGTGGGCTCGTACGGGCGGCCTGTAC
This sequence comes from Micromonospora sp. NPDC006766, assembly GCF_040636055.1. Taxonomy (NCBI): domain Bacteria; kingdom Bacillati; phylum Actinomycetota; class Actinomycetes; order Micromonosporales; family Micromonosporaceae; genus Micromonospora; species Micromonospora sp. NPDC006766. The sequence goes on from NZ_JBEYIX010000004.1 coordinate 15,189, forward strand.
CTGCGGCACAGCGGTGGGGAGCAGCTGCGGCCCACCGACGACGGGCCGCTCTGCGGCGAGCTGACCATCCCGGCCGGCGGGCGGCACGACCTGGTGCTGGAGATCTCGACGCAGCCGCTCGACGCCGAGCCACCCCGGCCGGACGAGTTGTGGCGGACCACCGGGCACACCTGGCGGGAGGCGCTGCCGCCGCTCGCCGGCGGCCCCGCGCAGCGGGACGCCGTCTTCGCGTACGCCGTGCTGCGTGGCCTGACCCGGCCGGGTGGTGGCACGGTGGCGGCGGCGACCATGGCGCTGCCCGAGCGGGCGCTCGCCGGCCACAACTACGACTACCGCTATGCCTGGGTGCGGGACCAATCCTTCGCGGGTCAGGCCGCCGCCCTGGTCGGCCGGTACGAGCTGCTGGACGACGCGGTCGCCTTCCTCACCCAACGGTTACTCGCCGACGGTGACCGGCTCGCCCCCGCCTACACCGTCGACGGCAACCCGGTGCCCCCGCAGCACGGCCTGGACTTCCTGCCCGGCTATCCGGGCGCGTCGCCGCGGGTCGGGAACTGGGTGCGGGGGCAGTTCCAGCTCGACGCGTTCGGCGAGACCCTGCTGCTGCTCGCGGCCGCCGGGCGGCACGACCGGTTGGACGACGCCTCCTGGCGGGCGATGGAGCTGGCCGCGCGGACGATCGGGGAACGCTGGCAGGAGTCCGATTCGGGCGTGTGGGAGCTGCCGGCCCGGCAGTGGACGCATTCGAAGTTGATGTGCGTGGCCGGGCTGCGGGCGGCCGCCGGGATCGCGCCGCGCGGTTCGGCCGGGCGGTGGGCGTCACTCGCCGACACGATCCTCGCCGACGCGGCGGCACACGGTCTGCACCGGTCGGGGCGGTGGCAGCGGGCGTACGACGACGAGCGGGTCGACGGGGCGCTGTTGTTTCCCGGCATCCGGGGTGCGCTGCCGGCGGGGGATCCGCGTACCGAGGCGACCCGCCGGGCGGTCCTGACCGAGCTGGGGCGCGAGGGCTACCTGTACCGGTTCCGCCCGGACAGCCGCCCGCTCGGCGACGCGGAGGGCGCCTTCCTGCTCTGCGGGTTCGCCGCGGCGCTCGCCACCTGGCAGGCCGGCGACGCGGTGGGCGCCAACCGGTGGTTCGAGCGCAACCGCGCCGCGTGCGGATCGCCGGGGTTGTTCACCGAGGAGTACGACGTGCAGCAACGGCAGTTGCGTGGCAACTTCCCGCAGGCCTTCGTGCACGCGCTGATGCTGGAGACCGCGGTCACTCTCGGCCAGGCGGAGGCCTGCCCGGCCGCCCACTAGCGCCGAGGTCGTCGGGCCACGCACAGGTCCAGCACGGCCCAGCCGCCGGCGATCGCGCTGTCGAGCAGGGCGAGCCGACGCTGCCGGCGGTCGACGGCGGCGAGCGCCAGCGCGCTCGTCGCGTGCAGCAGGTCCGCCGCGGCCCCGGCGACGAGCACCGCCGGGACCGGCCGGCGCAGGGTCATCGCCGCCTGGGCCAGGTGCCGTACGCCGAGCACCCGCAGCGTGCCCACCGCGAGCCCGCTCGGGTGGCCCCAGCGGCGCAGCACCTGACGCGGCGCGACGACCAGGGTCGCGCCCCAGACCAGCCGGGCGAGGCTGCTGGTGTGCCACACCGGCGCCGGGGTCGTCGAGTCCATCGCCGTCTCCTTCCGCTCGGCTCACGCCACCCGGTAGTTCTCCGCCTCGGCGGCCCGCAGGTCGAGGCCGTTGCCCGGCCCGTCCAGGTTCACCGCGGCGGCGCCTCCGGTGGCCGGCACCGTCCCGTCGAAGAGCATCGACTCGATCCGGACGTGATCGTGGAACCACTCGAGGTGGCGCAGGTTCGGCGCGGCGGCGGCGACCGCCAGGTGCTGGTGCGGCGCGCAGTGCGCCGACACCTGCAGGCCGGCCGCGGCGGCCACCGCGGCGGCCCGCAGGAACTCGCTGATGCCGCCGCAGCGGGTGACGTCGATCTGGAGGCAGTCGACGTACGGGGCCATCCGGTGGAAGTAGACCAGGTCGTAGCCGTACTCCCCGGCCGCCACGTCCGGCCGGACCTGGTCGCGGACCAGCCCGAGGCCGGCCAGGTCGTCGGAGCTGACCGGCTCCTCGTACCAGCGCACGTCCAGGTCGGCGGCGGCCAGCATCACCCGGACCGCCTGCTTACGCTGGTAGCCGCCGTTCGCGTCGACGTACAGCTCGGCGTCGTCGCCGATGACCCGCCGGGCGGCGGTCATCCGGGCCAGGTCGCGTGGCACGTCGGCGCCCCAGGACTCCGCTATCTTGATTTTCACGCGGGGGATGCCCTGGTCGTGCACCCAGCCGGCGAGCTGCCGGCGCTGCCGCTCGTCGTCGTACGTGGTGAAGCCGCCGCTGCCGTAGACCGGCACCGCGCGGCGGGCGGTGCCGAGCAGCCGGGCCAGCGGCAGGCTGTGCCGGCGGGCCTTGAGGTCCCAGACCGCGCAGTCGGCGGCCGACAGCGCCAGCCCGGCGACCCCGGGCCGCCCGGCGTTGCGCAGCCGACGCTGCATGGCCGTCCACACGGCCGGCACGTCGTCGGCGTCCAGGTCGGCCACCACCGGGGCGAGCAGCTCCGTCACCACCGGCACCACGGCCGCCGGGCCGTAGGTCCAGCCGAGGCCGGTGTGCCCGTCTGCCTCGGCTGTGACGAGTACGAGGATGGTGGCGGACCAGGCGAGGGTGCCGTCGCCCTCCGGGGCGTCGGTCGGCACCCGGTACGCCGCCGCGGTCAGCCGCACCCGGTCACCGTCCCCGCCGGCCCGCCCGTGCGGCGAGCGCGGCCACCGGGGCCAGCGCGGCCAGGCCGACCAGCCCGGCGGCGGCCCATCGGGTGGCCCGCGCCGGCGCTGTGGGCCGCTGGGTCCAGCTCTGCTCGGGTCGCGGCGGCACCGACCCGCCGTGCAGGCCGGCGCGGAGCAGTTCGGCCAGGTGGATCGCGCGGCGGCCGGCCGCTGCGCTCTGCTCGACCTGGGTACGGCAGCTGAAGCCGTCGGCGAGGATGACGTCGGTGTCGGCGGCGTCGCGTACGGCGGGCAGCAGCGCCCGTTCGGCGCACGCCTCGGAGACCTCGTAGTGGCCCTGCTCAAAGCCGAAGTTGCCGGCCAGGCCGCAGCAGCCGGAGTCGAGAAAGTCGGCGTGCACGCCGGCGTCGGTCAGCACCGCCTGGTCGGCGGTGGTGCCCAGGATCGCGTGCTGGTGGCAGTGGGTCTGGATCAGCGCGTGCGCGGGCAGCCGGGGTGGTCGCCAGCCCGGGGTGTGGTCGTGCAGCAGCTCGGCCAGGGTGACGGTCTGCTCGTGCAGCTTGGTGACGTCCTGGTCGTCGGGGAACAGCTCGTGGGCGTCGCCGCGGAACACGGCCGTACAGCTGGGCTCCAGCCCGACCACCCGGGTGCCGGCCCTCAGGTGCGGGCGCAGCACGTCCATGGTCCGCTGGAGCACCCGCTTGGCGACACCGAGCTGGCCGGTGGAGATCCAGGTAAGGCCGCAGCAGACCGGTCGGTCCGGCACGCGTACCCGCCAGCCGGCCGCCTCCAGCACCTCGACCGCGGCCTGCCCGATGGCGGGGTGGAAGCGGTTGGTGAAGGTGTCCGGCCAGAGCAGCACCTCGCCACGGGAGCCGTCCCCGTGGGGTGCCCGGCGGGTGAACCAGCGTTGGAACGAGTCGAGGGCGAAGAGGGGGATGTCGCGGCGCGGGTCGATGCCGGCGACCGCCTTGGCGAGCCGGTTCAGGCCGGGGGCGTGCGCCAGCGCGTTGACGGTGCGGGGCGCGGTCGCGGCCAGCGCGGCGGCCACGGGCAGCCAGCCCATCGAGTAGTGCGATCGGGGGCGTAGCCGGCCCGCGTAGTGGTGGGACAGGAATTCGGCTTTGTAGGTGGCCATGTCCACGTTGACCGGGCAGTCCCGCTTGCAGCCCTTGCAGGCCAGGCAGAGGTCCAGGGCGTCCCGGACGGCGTCGGAGCGCCAGCCGTCGCCGATGACCCCGCCCCGGGCGGTGCCGTCGAGCATCTCGAACAGCAGGCGGGCCCGACCTCGCGTCGAGTGCTCCTCCTCCCGGGTGACCATGTACGACGGGCACATCACCCCGCCGTGCTGCCGCCGGCACTTGCCGACGCCGACGCAGCGCAGCACCGCCCGGCCGAAGCTGCCGGAGTCGTCGGGGTAGCGGAAGTGGGTCGGCACGTCGCCGTGGTTGTAGTCGACGCCCAGACGCAGGTGGCTGTCCAACGGGTAGGGCGGGAGGACCTTGCCCGGGTTCATCCGGTCGTCCGGGTCGAAGATGGCCTTGAACTGGCCGAACGCGCGGATCAGCCGGTCGCCGAACATCTTCGGCAGCAGCTCGCCCCGGGACTGCCCGTCGCCGTGCTCACCGGAGAAAGAGCCGCCGTAGGAGACCACCAGGTCCGAGGCACGCTCGATGAACGAGCGGAACTGGCGTACGCCGTCGGCGGTGGTGAGCCGGAACGGGATCCGGGTGTGCACGCACCCCTGCCCGAAGTGCCCGTACAGGGAGGCCTGTTCGTAGCCGTATTCCTGGTAGAGCCGGTTGAGGTCGCGCAGGTAGTCGCCGAGCCGGTCCGGCGGCACGGCCGAATCCTCCCAGCCCTCCCAGGTGTCCGCCTCGCCCGGCACCCGGGCGGTGGCGCCGAGGCCGGACTCGCGGACCTGCCACATCTGTTTCTCGTGGGCCTCGTCGTCGAAGCGGTGCACGGTCGGCCCGTCCTCGCGGCGTAACGCGTGCAGCATCCGGGCGAGGGTGTCCTCCGCCTCCTCCGGCGTACGGCCCCCCATCTGGACCATCAGCCAGCCGCCGCCCTGCGGGAGCAGGTGCAGGGCGGCAGGGTGCAGGTGCTTGCGTGTCTCGAAGCTGATCAGCTTGTCGTCGAGGCCCTCCAGCGCGATCGGCTGGTGCGGCAGGATGTGCTGCACGTCGTCGGCCGCGGTGGCGATGTCCGGGTAGCCGAGGAAGACCATCACTTTGGCCGGGACCACCGGGACCAGCTTCAGCCGGGCCCGCAGCACGGTGACCAGCGTGTTCTCCGACCCGACCAGCGCCTGCGCCACGTGGAAGTTCTTCTCCGGCAGGAGGCTGTCCAGGTTGTAGCCGGAGACCCGGCGCGGGATGTCCGGGTAGCGGGTGCGGATGTCTCCGGCGTACTCGTCCCGCAGGGCCCGCAGCCGGCGGTAGATCTCGGCCTGCCGGCCGCCCCGGCGCTGGATCTCGGCGTACGCGTCGTCGCTGGTCTCGCCGACCCACATCCGGGTGCCGTCGTAGAGCAGCACCTCCATCTCGACGAGGTTGTCGACGGTCTTGCCGGTGCGCTGCGCCGTCGACCCGCAGGAGTTGTTGCCGATCATCCCGCCGATGGTGCAGTGGTTGTGGGTCGCCGGCTTCGGCCCGAACTCCAACTCGTGCGGGGCCAGCAGCTCGTTGAGCGTGTCCAGCACGATGCCCGGCTCGACCAGGCAGGTCTTCGCCTCCGCGTCCACCTCGAGCAGCCGGTTGCAGTACTTCGACCAGTCGATCACGACGGCGGTGTTGGTGCACTCGCCGGCCAGGCTCGTGCCGCCGCCGCGGGAAAGCACGGGAACGCCCATCCGGCGGCACACCGCGATCGTGGCGACGGCGGCCTCGACGGTACGCGGCACGACCACGCCGAGCGGGATCTGCCGGTAGTTCGAGCCGTCCGTGGAGTAGGCGCCGCGTGAGCCGGCGTCGAACCGGACCTCGCCGTCGACCACCGGGCCCAGCGCCGCGGCCAGGGCGTCGAGGTCGATGTCGGCGGCGGGCGCGGGCGCCCGGAGCACCGGGTCGGGCAGCGCGACCGCCGGTGCGGCGACCCGGGTCACGACCGCAGCTCGTTGATCTTGTCGCGGGCGACGGTCGCCACCGTGGCCGCCTGGTGCGGTTGCCCGCGCAGGAACGCCTCGGTGAAGTGCTTCGCCTGCTCGTAGCGGACCTTGCCGGGCATCGGCGGCTCGTTCGGGTTGACGTCGCAGTCCACCAACGCCGGACCCGGGTGGGCGAGGGCCTCCCGGATCACCCCGGGCAACGCCTTCGGGTCGGTGACCTTCGCGCCGTAGCCGCCGCAGGCCCGGGCCCAGGCGCCGAAGTCCGCCTCCGGCTGCCGGTGCCGCACCGCGTACTCGGGATAGCCGAGGATGATCTGCTCCCAGAGGATCTGCCCGTACGCGTTGTTGTTGTTGATGATCACCTTGATCGGCAGCTCGTGCCGGACGGCGGTGAGGAACTCGGCCATCAGCATGGCGAACCCGCCGTCGCCGACGAAGGCGATCACCTGCCGGCCCGGGTACGCGTGCTGCATGGCAATCGCGTACGGCAGGCCCGGCGCCATGGTGGCCAGGTTCCCCGACAGGTAGAACTCGCGGTTGCCGCGGATGGTCCAGTGCCGGGCCGCCCAGGTGGCGATGGTGCCGGAGTCGCAGGTCAGGATCGCGTCGGAGGTGGCCGCCTCGTCAACGCAGCTGATCAGGTACTGCGGGGCGATCGGGTGGCGCGACGGATCCTGCAGGGCGACCATGTCCGAGCGCCACGCGTCCCGCTCCCGCTGGTACTTGGTCAGGAAGGACCGGTCCGAGCGGGGCTGCAGCATCGGCAGCAGTTGCTGCAACGCCAGCCGGGCGTCGGCGGTGACCGCCGCGTCCAACGGCAGCCGCAGGCCGAGCAGGCTGGCGTCGATGTCGATCTGCACCACCCGGGCCTGCCCCGGCTTCGGCAGGTACTTGCCGTACGGGAAGGAGGTGCCGACCATCAGCAGGGTGTCGCACTCCTCCATCAGCTCCTCGCTCGGCTTGGTGCCGAGCAGGCCGAGGCCGCCGGTGGTGAGCGGGTGGTCGTCGGGCACCACCATCTTGCCGGGCAACGTCTTGACGATCGGGCTGGCCAGGGCCTCCGCCACCGCGATGATCTCGTCGCGGGCGTGCCGGGCGCCCACCCCGACCAGCATGGCCACCTTCTTGCCGGCGTTGAGCACCTCCGCCGCCCGGGCCAGATCGGCCTGCGCCGCCGGCACCGGCGGCTGTGACGCGACCGGGCTGCTCGTCGGCGGCGCGCCCGGGCTGACGTGCCGGTACGGGTCGTCGCCGGCCGCGGCGACCTGCACGTCGTTGGGGAAGGTCAGGTGGGCCACCGTCCGCATGGCCAGGGCGTGGCGGATGGCGATGTCCACCAACCCGGGCATCTGCTGCGGGTTGGTGACCATCAGGTTGTAGGCCGCCACGTCCTGATAGAGCAGCGGGGTGTGCACCTCCTGCTGGTAGTGCGAGCCGAGCACCGAGGTTTCCTGCATGCCGGTGATGGCCAGCACCGGCACGTGGTCGAGCTTGGCGTCGTACAGACCGTTGAGCAGGTGGATGGCCCCCGGGCCGGAGGTGGCGGCGCAGACGCCGATACGACCGGTGGCCTTGGCGTAGCCGGTGGCCATGAAGGCCGCCGCCTCCTCGTGGTGCACGAGCACGAACTTCAACTTCTCCCGCTGCCGGCGGAAACCCTCCATCAGGCCGTTGATGCCGTCGCCGGGCAGGCCGAAGACGGTGTCGACACCCCACGCCACCAGTCGTCGGGCCAGGCTGTCGCCTACGATCTCCTGCACCTCACGCCTCCTGATCTGGGCTGTCGCGCGGCCTGCCGGCAGCGGGCACCGGGGCGGCGGGGCAGAGCCGGGCGTCGGACGGCCCGATGTCCCGCCAGCTACCCGCGTCCTCTGTCGGCAAACCTCCGAACTGGTGGCCTCGGCGGTGAGGTAGCGCAGCACCGCCGTGAGCCCGACCCGGATCAGCTCGGGCGGGTGCCCGATCAGGCATTCATGTCCGTCCGCCCGGCGTGGCCGGCTCGTCCGCCGGCGGCGATTCGGGTTCGGCCGGTTCCGGCGGCTGCGGCCCGCGATCGCCGCCGCGCCGCCGGCGGTCGATGAGGAGGCCGAGCAGCAGCGATCCGGCGGCGGCGGCGTGGCCCCAGCGGCGCAGGGTGGTGCGGACCCGGCCGGGCGGCGGGGGCGGCGGCGGGCCGGGCACCACCACCCGGTCGACCCCGGGGTACGCGAGCCGGGACGCCTCCACCGCCTCCTCCTCCGAGCGCAGCGCCCGGTTGCCGGTGAGCACGACGTGCCCGGCCTCGTCGCGGTAGCGCCACCGCCACAGCCCGCCCTCCGGCCACAGCTCGATCCGCTCCCCCGGCCGGTCCGGGGCGGGCGTCTCGGGTCCGCCCTCGTCCCCGCGCTGGACCGGGGCGGCGCCGCCGGCCCGCCGCAGATCCGCCCGGGTCAGCTCGCCGAGGCTGGCCGCGTCGCCACGCCGCAACGCCCGCGCGATCAGATAGGCGACCAGCCCGGCCAGGAGGGGTAGCACGAGCACCAGCACCCGGAACAGCCCGAGCAGGTCGTAGACGGGCACCCCCAGCAGCCGGGCGAGGATGTCGTCCCCGCCGGCGATCGCGAGCACCGCGAAGAACGTCAACGCGGTGATACCCACCGCCAGCCGGACCGGGTGGTCGCGGGGCCGGTCGAGCAGCTGGTGGGGCCGGCGGTCGCCGGTGCGCCACCGTTCGACGAACGGCCAGGCGTAGAGGGCGAGGAAGGTGACCGCACCGAGCACCACGCCCGGCCAGAACGGCTGCGGCACGAGGTACCCGGCGATCCGGAACTCCCACGGCGGGAACAGGCGCAACGCGCCGTCGCCCCAGACGACGTACCAGTCCGGCTGGGACGGCGAACTGGACTGGGACGGCGCGAACGGGCCGTAGAGCCAGATCGGGTTGATCTGCACCAGGCCACCGAGCGCGAACAGCACCGCCAGCACCCAGGCGAACAGGGCGAGCGAGCGCAACGTGTAGCTCGGCCAGAACCGGGACCCCACCACGTTGTGCTCGGTCCGTCCGGGGCCGGGGAACTGGCTGTGCTTCTGCCGGACCAGGATGCCCAGGTGCAGCGACACGAGGGCGACCAGCACGGCGGGCACCAGCAGCACGTGGGTGATGAACATCCGCGGAATCAGCGCGTCGGAGGGAAACTCGCCGTCGATGGCCAGCGCCACCAGCCACGTCCCGACCAGGGGGATCGACTCCACGACCGAGACGATGATCCGCAGGCCGAGACCGGAGAGCAGGTCGTCCGGCATGGAGTAGCCGGTGAACCCGTTGGCCAGGGCGAGCAGGAACATGGTGAGGCCGATCAGCCAGTTCAGTTCGCGCGGTTTCCGGAACGCCCCGGTGAAGAAGATCCTTATCAGGTGCAGCAGGATCGCCGCGACGAAGAGCAGCGCCGCCCAGTGGTGGGTCTGCCGGATCAGCAGTCCGGCCCGCACGTCCCAGCTCAGCCGGACCGTCGAGACGTACGCGGCGGAGGTGCTGGCGCCGTCCAGCGGCGCGTAGTCGCCGTGGTAGACCCGGTCGGCGGAGCTGGCGTCGAAGAAGAAGGTGAGGTAGACGCCGGTCGCGATCAGCGCGACGAACGAGTAGAGCGCGATCTCGCCCAACATGAACGTCCAGTGGTCGGGAAAGATCTTCGCGAGCGCGCGCCGCGTGATGGGAGAGAGCCGCAGCCGGTCGTCCAGCGCCCGGGCCAGCCGGTCGATGATCACTGCCGCCTCCAGAAGCCGGCACCGGGCGGGCCGGTGAAATCGCCGGTGGCCCGGAGGAACCCGTCCGGGCCGACCTCGAACGGCAGGCCGGGCAGCGGGCGCGCGGCCGGCCCGGCGATCGGGCGCGCGTCGGCCAGCAAATCGAACGAGGACTGGTGGCAGGGGCACAGCACCCGCCCGGTGCCCTTGAGGTAGAGCCGGACCGGGCAGCCGGCGTGGGTGCACAACATCGACCAGACCACCAGGCCGCCGAGGTGACCGCCGGAGGGCGGTCGGGCGAACTGTTGCGGTTCCAGCCGGACCGCGAAGGCGGGTGCGTCTCCGGAGTCGATCGCGCCCTCCGGGAACACCCCGACCACGGTGCCCGCCGGCACGTCCTCGGGCCGCAGCGGGCGGCCCTGATGGTCGACCAGCCGGACCCCGGGGTGCCACGGGGTGGTCGAGAACGCCTCGTTCGGCTGCCGGTGGTTCCAGTGCAGCAGCGAGCGCAGCGGAAACAGCACCGCGACGCCGAGCGTGGTCGCGGCCAGTCCGAGGGCCGCCAGCAGGCCACGCCGCCGGATCGGGCTGTCCGGCGCGGTGAGCGCGGCGGCCGTCATCGCCTGCTCGTCCGGCGGCGGGGTGAAGCCCTCGTGCTCCTCGACGTATCCGCCGACCGGCACAAGGTGCCGCCCCCACTGCGCGAGCCCGACGGCCAGGCCGGCGAAGGCCACCGCCAGGCTGACCCCCTCCCACTGGGGGCCGGCGTTGAGGGCGTACACCACCGCGAAGCCGGCCGCTCCGGCCGCGCTGGCCAGGAAGGCGGTGATGATGCGGCGGCCGGCCGCGCGTTCGGCCGCCGGGGGACGCCGGGCGCTCACTGCCCCGCCCTCCGCCCCATCCACCGGATGGCTCCGACGAGCAGCACCAGCATCACCCCCCAGGCCACCAGTCCTTCGGCGAGCGGGCCGAGTCGCCCGAGTGAGTAGCCGCCCCGGTCCAGCCGTGGGCTGCGCAGCCGCCCCACGTAGGTGGTCAGGTCGTTGACCTGCGCGTCGGTGAGCACCTGGCTCGGGAAGACCGGCATCAGCCCGGGTCCGACCCGGATCGCCTCGGCGACCTGGACGGGTGTGGCGTCGTACAGCGGTGGGGCGATCCACCCGTTGGTCAGCACCGCGCCGGCGCCGGTCGCGCTGTGGCAGGGGGCGCAGTTGGCCGCGAACAGGTCCCGGCCGCGGTTCACGTCTCCGGCCGCCGGGTGGGGGATCTGTGGTCCGCCGCCCCCGAAGCTGGTCACGTGGTCGACCAGCGCGGCGATCTCCTCGGGGGAGAACACCGGCCGGGACCGGCGCGGCGGCTGCGGCTCGGTCTGCACGGCGGGCATCCGGCCGGTGGAGAGTTGGAAGTCCACCGAGGCGGCTCCGACCCCGATCAGGGATGGTCCGCGCTGTGACCCCTCGCCCTGTCTGCCGTGGCAGCTGGCGCAGTTGGCCAGGTAGAGCTGCCCGCCCCGGTCCGCCGCGCCGGGCGCCGCGCCGCTGGCGCTCGCGGTGGGGTTGGGCGACGGGGTGCCGCCGGGGGCGGGCGCGAGGGCCGCCGGACCGGCGGCCAGCAGCAGTGTCGCGCCGAGCGCCAGCGCCCGGCGCGGCCGTGGGTCGAGCCGCCAACCGGGGACTCCGTCGTCTCCTCGTCGTGGCACGGTCAGTCCAGGGTGTAGAGGTAGGCGGCGATGTCCTGGGCGTCGATCTGGTCGATGCCCAGGTTCGGCATGGCGTTGCCCGGCACGACGGCCTGTGGGTCGGAGATCCACCGGCGCAGGTTGTCGTCGCTGTTCGGCAGCTTCCCGGCGATGTAGGAGCGGGCTCCGAAGCGGGTCAGCGGCGGCCCCACCAGGCCGTCGGCCCGGTCGATGCCGGGAATGGTGTGGCACGAACCGCACCCGTACTGGGCGATCAGCTGGGCACCCCGCTCGGGGTGGCCGGCGCGGGTCTGCGGCGGCGGTGGCGGCGGCGACGAGGCGCAGCCACCCGCCGTGACCAGCGCCAGCACCGCCAGGGCCGTGGCCGGAAGCCGTCGACGTCTCATCACAGCGCCCCTTCCCTTTCGGCGTCCGCCGCAGCGGTGGGCCGTTCCGCCGGGCCCGGCCGCCGGCCCTCGGGCCGGGTCTGGTCGAGGCGAATCAGCCACCGTAGGAACAGACCGAGCGACACGAGGATCACGACCGCGTCCATCGGTGCCCACATGAGCAGGCCGGCGAGCTGCTGGTCGGCCAGCGGGTGGGCGCCGAACACCCGCAGCGGGTAGACCGGTTCCGGCGCGAAGGTCAGCACCGCGCCCAGCGCGGAGGCCGGCAGCATGGTGCCCGCCAGCAGCAGCACCGCCACCGGCGCCGGTGGCCGGTGGCGGGCCGCGCCGAGCACCGAAGTCCAGAACCACCAGGACATCGCCACGAAGCACAGGTGTTCGGTGGCGTGCAGGACCGCATGGTCGACCGCAGCCACGTACGCCCCGGGCAGGTGCCAGACCCAGAGCACGACGGTCTGCCCGGCCCCGGCCGCCAGCGCGCCGGTCACCGGCCGGCGGGTCCAGCGCAGGGCCGGGCCGACCCGCCACCGGGCCAGCCGGCGGCGCAGGGCCAGCGGGGTGGCGAGGCTCAGCGGCAGGCCGGCGGCCCCGGCGGCCAGCAGCGGCCCGGTTCCGAGCAGGAACACCATGTGCTGGGTCATGTGCCCGGCGAAGGAGCCCTCGGCGAGTGCGTGCATCGGCCCGTGCTCGGCGGCCAGCACGGTGAGCAGACCGGCCCCGAAGGCGGCCACCCGCCAGGGCGGAACCAGCCGCACCGCCCCGCGCCGCCACAGCTCCTGCACGCCGCGGCCGTAGCCGGCCACCAGCAGGCAGACCAGCACCATGGACGCCATGGTGAGCAGGCCCTCGGCGACCCCGTCCGCCGTCCCGACGGCGTTCACCGCTGGCATACCGGCAGCACCAGGAGGGCGACCCCGCCGAGCACGATGATCGACAGGAAGAGCAGGTTGGCCCAGATGCCGACCGCGGCGAGCAGCCGGGCGCGCCCGTACGCGCCGTCCGGGGCCCCGGCGCGCTGGGCCTGCCGCATCCGGGTCCAGGCGAGCGCGGCGACGGCCAGCGATCCGGCGGCGGCCAGGGCCGGGATGATCACGGCCAGCCCGACCGCCTGCCACAGCGGCAGGGCGGAGATCTCCGCCGAGCCGGCGGCGCAGGTCAGTTCGTCCATGCTCCAGGCCGCCATCAGGTGCACCGCCCAGGCGACGGCGCCGCCGAGCACGCCGTACCAGAGCAGCAGGCCGCCGACCAGGCGGACGCGGGGACCGACCTGGGTGCCCATCACAACCGCGGACTGAGGTAGATGGTGAACAGGACGGCGACCCACACCACGTCGAGGAAGACCCAGAAGATGCCGGCGTTGCGGACCCGGTCGTAGTGCTGGGGGTCGAAGCTGTTGACCAGGGAGGCGGCGAACAACCAGGCGACGAAGGCCAGGCCGCCCAGGACGTGCAGCGAGTGGAACCCGGTGATCAGGTAGTACAACGAGCCGTAGACGTCGGTGGTCGGCGTGAGGATCTTGAGGTCGTCCACGTACTCGGTGCCCTGCACGGTCAGGAAGGTCACCACGAGCACCATCGTGGCCACCAGCCCGGCGCGCAGCCGCCAACGGCGGCCGTACCGGATGCCGCGTACGCCCCAGAACAGCGGGACGCTGCTGAACAGCAGCAGCCCGGTCATGACGAGCGGTCGCGTCAGCTCCGGATTCCCGATCCCGTCCGGCGGCCACTGGGGCCCGACCTGGAAGCGCAGGTAGTAATAGCTGCCCAGCAGGCAGGCGAAGAAGGTGCTCTCGGTGGCGACGAACAGCACCATTCCCCACCAGCCGGTGGAACGGCCCACCGGCTCCTCGGTGCTCAACGCCTCGGCGCCGGTGGCCGCCGCCACGATGCCGCCCCGGTCGGTCATCGCGTCACCCCGTCTTCTCCGCCGGCCGACGCGACGGCCAGAGCCAGACACCCATCGTCACCACCACTGCCACCGCGGCGAAGCCCGCCACCAGCCACCAGGAGAAGAGCATCGAGATGAAGAAGAGCAGCAGCCAGCAGGCGAGGACGAACGGGATGAGGGTGGACTCGGCCATCTCCACCGCGCGCTCGTACCGGGCGTCCAACTCGCTGGTGAACAGCGTCCGCCGTCCCTCGCTGAGGATCCGGTCCTGGGTGGCCCCCGCGCCGATGCTCTCGGCGGTCCGCTCGTCCCAGGTGGGATGCAGGCTGTGCACCTGCGGCAGCACGGGAAAGTTGTACGACTCGGGCGGCGACGTCGTCGTCCACTCCAGGGTGTCGCCGCCCCACGGGTCGCTCGGCGCCGGCCGCCCCCGGCGGATCGCGTGCACCACCCCGATGAGCACCAGCAGCAGCCCCGCCGCCAGCACGTACGCCCCGACGGTGGCGATCAGGTTCCCCACGTCCCAGCCGAGGTCGCCACGGTAGGTGTAGACCCGCCGCGGCATGCCGAACAGCCCGTACAGGTGCATCGGGAAGAAGGTGAGCTGCATGCCGGCCAGCACCAGCCAGAAGGCCCAGCGGCCGAGCCCCTCGTGGTACATCCGGCCGGTCACCTTGGGCAGCCAGTAGTAGAGGCCGGCCAGCATCGGGAAGACCGCGCCGCCGAGGAGCACGTAGTGGAAGTGCGCCACCACGAAGTACGAGTCGGTGACCTGCTGGTCGAACGCGGTCACCGCGAACATCGCGCCGGTGAGGCCGCCGATCAGGAAGGTGAACAAAAAGCCGATGAGGAACAGCAGCGGCACCTTGATCACCAGTCGGCCGAGCGCCATGGTCGCCAGCCAGGCGAAGAACTGAATGCCGGACGGGATGGTGATGATCGTGCTGGCCGCGCTGAAGAAGCTGTAGGACAGCTGGGGCAGGCCGGTGGCGAACATGTGGTGCACCCAGACGCCGAACGAGAGGATCGAGATGGACACGATGGCCAGCACGACCAGCGGGTACGCGACCACGCCGCGCCGGGCGAACGCGGGCAGGACCGAGGACACGATGCCCAGCCCCGGCATCACGATGATGTAGACGTCGGGGTGCCCGAAGATCCAGAACAGGTGCTGCCAGAGCAGCACGTTGCCGCCGGCGGACGGGTCGAAGAAGTGGGTGTCGAACCGGCGGTCGAGGAAGAGCAGCAGGTTGTCCAGGTTCAGCGCGGGCAGGGCGAAGACCACCATGAACGAGGTGGCCACGATCGCCCAGACGAACAGGGGCACCCGGTTGAGCGACATCCCCGGGGCCCGCAGCTTGAGTGCCGTGACGATGAAGTTGATCGCACCGGCGGTGGTGGAAATGCCGAGGAAGAGCAGCCCGAGGTTGTAGACGTCGATGGCGAGGCCGGGTTCGAACGTCAGATTCGTCAGCGGCGCGTAGTTGAACCAGCCGGCGTTGGGTGCCTCCCCGAACGGCACGCTCACCCACATGAACAGCCCGGCGAACAGGAACACCCAGTAGCCGAACGCGTTGAGCCGGGGGAACGCCATGTCCCGCGAGCCGATCATCAGCGGCACGAGGAAGTTGCCGAGACCGAAGAACATCGGGGTGGCGAACAGGAAGATCATCGACGTGCCGTGCATGGTGAACAGCTGGTTGTACTCCTGCGGTGACAGGATGCCCGATTCCGGTGTGGCGAGCTGCGTGCGCATCAGCAGGGCGCTGATCCCGGCGAACACGAAGAACAGGCCGGCGGTGACGATGTAACGGCGGCCGATCTTCTTGTGGTCGACGGTGCTGAACCAGGCCCGGAGCGAGGGCGGCTCACCCCAGTGTTCCTCCAGCCGCGACAGGTCCTCCTGACTGGCGCCGGGCGGTTTCGTGGTCGTCGTGGACATGCTCACACTCCCCCGGCCTACTTCAGTGACCGCAGGTAGGCGATGAGGTCGGGCAGTTGGTCGGCGTTCACCGGCTGCGGCGGCATGTAGTTGCCGGGCTTGACGGTCTGCGAGTTGGCGATCCAGCCGCCCAGGTGGCCGGGATCGTTCGGCACGGCGCCCGCGCCAATGCTCCAGCGCGAGCCGACGTTCGACAGGTCCGGCCCGACCTTCCCCTGCGCGCCCGTGCCCCGGATCGAGTGACAGGCGGCGCAGGTGCCCTGCACGAACGCCTGCTGCCCACGGCGCTCGGCATCGGTCTGCGGGGCCCGAGCCGGCGCGTCCAGCCGGGCCACCCAGGCGTCGAAGTCCGCCCGGGACTCCGCCACCACCATGAACGCCATGTGCGCGTGCTGGGTGCCGCAATACTCCGCGCACTGACCGCGATAGCTGCCCGCCCGCTGAGCCTCCAGCCAGGTCTGGCGTTCCTCGCCGGCGATCAGATCCATCTTCGGCATCAGCTGCGGCACCCAGAAGCTGTGCAACACGTCATCGGTGCGCAGCCGCACCCGCACCCGCTCGCCGACCGGGATGTGCAGCTCGTTGGCGGTCGCCCCGGAGGCCCCCTGGTAGCGCACCTCCCACCACCACCGGTGGCCGATCACCTCGATGGTCGGCGCGTCGCGGCCCGGGCTCTTGCCGAGCGCGGCGAGGTCGCGCAGGCCGAACCCGTAGACGGTGACCAGGATGATGAAAGGCAGCCCGGCCCCGGCGACGGCGACGAACCGCATGGGCTGGCTGTGCCGCACCCGTACAGATCCGCGCCGGAACACCAGTGCCCAG
The DNA here is from genome assembly GCF_040636055.1 of Micromonospora sp. NPDC006766. Taxonomy (NCBI): domain Bacteria; kingdom Bacillati; phylum Actinomycetota; class Actinomycetes; order Micromonosporales; family Micromonosporaceae; genus Micromonospora; species Micromonospora sp. NPDC006766. The sequence goes on from NZ_JBEYIX010000004.1 coordinate 31,528, forward strand.
GTCATCAGCGCCATGACCTCGACGAACACGGCCACCGCGATCCAGAACAGCAGCCACCACAGGCCGCTGATCCGGGTTGCCCCGGTGCCGCCCGGGTTCAGCGCCGACGGGGAGTCGCCGGCGCAGCCGGCGAGCAGGCACAGGCTCAGCAGCGCGGCGGCGACCGGACGCGGTCGCGTGCGCCGCCGGTTCGCGCTCGGGTTCGTATGCGCTGTCGGCTCCATCGAAACGGACAGTAGACCCGATTCAACCACCTACCCGCCTTTTGCAGAGATATAGGGCTAAAGCCGGGTTTGCACCTTATGGTGGAGCCCGCAGTTCCGCTCCTCCGGCAAGCGCCCCCGGGCGCGGACAGGGAGATCATGCAATCCACGGTGGACCTGGTCGCGGACACCGCCCGAGCCGCCGCCGCACGCCGTACGACCGCCTGGCTGGCCGGCGGGCTGAGCGCCGCCGCCACGGTCGCCGGCGGCTGGCTGGCACCCCCGGACGCGGTGCAGGGCCAGGCGCAACGGCTCATGTACCTGCACGTCCCCGCCGCATGGGTGGCGTACGTCGCGTTCGCGGTCGTGCTGGCCGCCGGCTGCGCGTACCTGATCGGGGGCGACCTGCGCTGGGATCGGTTCGCCCGGGCCGCCGCCGAGGTGGGGGTGGTGCTCACCGCCGTCGCCATCGGCACCGGGTCGCTCTGGGGGCGGCTGGTGTGGGGCACCTGGTGGGCGTGGGATCCCCGGCTGGTCAGCACCGCCCTGCTGCTGTTCGCGTACGCCGGTTACCTGGCCCTGCGCCGAACGGTGGGCGAGCGGACCGGGGCGCGCGACGGCGGCGACCACCGGGTGGCGCGGCCGGCGGCGGTGGTGGGCGCGGTGGGCTTCCTGCTCGTCCCAGTGGTGCACTTCTCGGTGCTCTGGTGGCGCTCGCTGCACCAGCAGGCGACCGTGCTCGCCCCGCAACGCCCGCCGATCGACGCGCGGATGGGCGCCGCGCTGCTGCTCGCGGTCGCCGCCGCCACGCTCGTCGCGTTCTGCGTCGTGCTGCAGCGGGTGGTCCGGCTGGAGCGGCGGCTGGCCGTCGACGCCTCCCCCGCCCCCGAGCGCGCGCCGGCGCGGGTCGGATGATCCGTCGCCGGGCGGGCCGGGCCGCCCTCGTCGCCGTGCTGCTCGCCGCCGGTGGGCTGCTGGTCGCCGGGGCCCTGCGGGACACCCTGACCTACTACCGCACCCCCGCCGAGGTGCTCGACGACCCGACCGCCGCCGGGCAGCGGATCCGCCTCGGCGGCGACGTGGTGCCCGGGTCGCTGCGCCACGACGGCGACCTGGTGGTGTTCCGCCTCGCGGCGGACGGCCATGAGATCACCGTACGGCAACGCGGCGTGCCGCCGGAGACGTTCCACGAGGGCCAGGGGGCGGTCGTCGAGGGCACCCTGGCGTCGGACGGGGTGTTCCACTCCGACCAGGTGCTGGTCCGGCACGGCAACGAGTACCGCCCCTCCCCCGGCCCGACAGGACCGGTCGATGCTCGGTGAGCTCGGCACCGCCAGCCTGGCCGCCGGCCTGGCCTGCGCCACCCTGACCGCCCTGCTCTGGCTGCGGGTGGCGCTGTTCGGCGCGCCCGCCCGGCCGGCCCGCCTCGGCGCCACGGCGACCCTGGCGGCGGCCGCCGCCTCCTGCGCGCTGCTGGAGACGGCCCTGCTCCGGCACGACTTCAGCGTTCGGTTCGTGGCCCAGAACGGCGGACGGCAGGTGCCGCTGTACTACGCGCTGACCAGCCTCTGGTCGGCACTGGACGGTTCCCTGCTGCTCTGGCTGCTGGTCCTCGGCGGCTACGCGGCGCTGCTGGCCCGGCGGCGGTATCCGCCCCGGCTGCACGCGTACGCGATGGCGGTGGTCAGCGGGGTCACCATGTTCTTCTTCGCGCTGTCCCGGTTCGCCGCGAACCCGTTCCGGCCGGTCGACCCGGTGCCCGCCGACGGTCCCGGACCGAACCCGCTGCTGCAACAGCATCCCGCGATGGGGGTGCACCCGCCCCTGCTCTACGCCGGCTACCTCGGCCTGGTCGTGCCGTTCGCCCTCGCGCTCGCCGCCCCGCTGGCCGGGCCGGAGGGTCGCGGCTGGCTCCGGCTGGCCCGCCCGTGGGCGCTGGCGGCCTGGGCGGCGCTGACCGCCGGCATCGGGCTGGGCGCCTGGTGGTCGTACGCGGTGCTGGGCTGGGGCGGCTACTGGGCGTGGGACCCGGTGGAGAACGCCTCCCTGCTGCCCTGGCTGACCGCCACCGCGTTCCTGCACACCGCCCTCGGGCGGGCGGCCGGGCGGACGGCCTGGAACACCACGCTGGCCACCGCGAGCTTCATCCTGGTGCTGGTCGGCACCTTCCTCACCCGCTCCGGCGCGGTGACCAGCGTGCACGCCTTCACCGACTCGCCGCTGGGACCGATGCTGCTCGGGTTCGTCCTGCTGACCGTCGTGGTGTCGACCGTGGCGACCGGACGGCGTACCGCCCGGCCGGCCCGCCGGGCCGCGCCGGTGCTGTCCCGGCCGACGGCCGTGCTGGTCAACGGGGTGCTGCTGGTGACCATCGCGGCGGTGGTGCTAATCGGCACGGTCTTCCCGCTGCTGTCCGCGCCGCTCGGCGTACGCGCCGCCGTTGGACCCGCCTACTACCAGCGCACCGCGGTGCCGCTGGCGATCGTGGTGCTGCTGCTCGCCGGGGTGGCGCCGGCGCTGCGCGACCGGGCACGGGGACCACGCCGGCTCGCCGTGCCCGGCGGCGCCGCGCTGGCCACGGTGGCCCTGGTGGGCCTGCTCAGCCGGCCGGGGCCGTCCGCGCTCACCGCGTTCGGCGCCGCCGCGTTCGTGCTCGCCGGCCTGGCCGGGCAGCTGGTCGACCGGCTGCGGGCCGGCAACCGGCTGGTCGGCGTCGCCGGACTCGTCGCGCACGCGGGGATCGCCCTGGTCGCGGTGGGCGTCGCCGGCTCCTCGGCGTACGGCCGGGACACCGAGGGAACCATCCACACCGGCGAGACCCTGCGGGTGGCCAGGGCGAGCGTACGGCTGGAGGGCGTGGACCGGGCCGCCGACGACGGTGGCATGACCGTACGCGCCCGGCTCCGACTCGCCGAGGCGGACGGCACGCCGCGGACGATCACTCCGGAGCTGCGCTACCACCCGGCGCGGGACGCGACGGTGACCGTGCCGGCGATCGACACCGGGCCGCTACGGGACACCTACGTCACCCTGATCGCGGTCGCCGCTGACAGCGGCAGCGCGACCGTACGGCTCGCGGTGAACCCGCTCGTCGGGCTGCTCTGGGCCGGCGGGGCACTCACCGCCACCGGCGGGCTCGTCGCGGCGGTCGGCGCCGCCCGCGCCCGGCGACGGCCAGCACACCCGGCCGCAGACCGGCGACGGCCTACCGAACCGGCCGCAGACCGGCCACCGCCGCCCGGGCCGGCCGGGCCGGCAGCCACGGTTAGCACCGGGCCGGCAGCCACGGTCGGCGACGGCGCCGCGGCGGGAGCGGGAGCCGCCGGATGAGCCGCCGGGCCTCGCGCATGGCGGCCGGGCTGCGCCCCGGGCCGGCGCTGGTGGTCGCCGTCACCGTCGCCGTCGGCACCCTGCTCGCCCTCGGCCTGCACGCATCGGGCACGTCGGCGACCACCGACAGCGGCCCGTCGACCCCGGCGCCCGCCCCCGCCCTGTCCGGCGACACGCTGGACGGCGGACGGTTCGACCTGACCACCGCCCGGGGGCAGGTGGTGCTGGTCAACGTCTTCGCCTCGTGGTGCGGCCCCTGCCGCGACGAACTGCCGCTACTGGTCGACGCCGAGCGCCGCTGGTCGCCGCACGGGCTGCGCCTGGTCGGGCTGAACGTCCGGGACGGCACCGAGGCCGTCCGGGCCCTGCTCGACGAGACCCGCGCGACCGGGCTGACCGTGCTGCCCGACCCGGACGGCACCCGGTCGGTCGAGTGGGGCGTACGGGGTGTGCCGGAGACGTTCGTGGTGGACCGGGACGGCCGGATCGTGGAGCGGCAGCGGGGCGTGGTGACGCAGGCCTGGCTGGAGCAGCGGGTGGCGCCGCTGCTGTCCGGCTGATGAGGTGGCGGGCGGCGCTGGTCGCGTTCGTACTCACCGCGCTGGCCGCCGGCGCCGCGGTGGGGCTGCTGCGCTCGGTCCGGGGCACCGGCGAAGAGGATCGGGTCCGTGCGGTGGCCGCCGGGCTGCGCTGCCCGGCCTGCCAGGGCGAGTCGGTGGCCGATTCCCGGTCGCCGATCGCGGCCGCGATGCGCCAGGTGGTGGCCGACCAGCTCGCCCAGGGGCGGAACCGGGCCGAGATCCGCCAGTGGTTCGTCCAGCGGTACGGGCCGGACGTGCTGGCCGAACCACCCGCCCACGGGGCGACCGTGCTGCTCTGGGCCGTGCCCGCGCTGACCCTGCTGGGTGCCGGCTACGCCGCCCTGCGTACGCTGCGCCCCCGCCGGGACTCGGCGCGTGGCGGCGCGGTTCGACCGGTGCCGGGTGGCACGGTTCGACCGGTGCCGGGTGGCACGGCCACCCGCCGGGCCTGGTGGGCGGGCGCGGCCGGGCTGGTGTCCCTGGTGGCCGCGGTCGCGATCGCCGCCGACCGCCTGGACCGGCCGGCGGAACAGTCCCCGGTCGACCCGGTCGCGGTCACCGTGCAACTGGCCCGCGACCTGGAGAGCCAGGACCGGTACGCGGCCGCGGCCCAGCTCTACCGGGACGCGCTGCAGGACCGGCCGGACGACACGATCCGGCTGCGGCTCGCCTTCGCCCTGCTCCGGGCCGGCGACGCCGCCGCCGCCGCACAGGCCGCGCGGGAGGTCCTCGCCCAGACGCCGACATCGCCGGACGGTCTGCTCGTGCTGGGGTTGGCGCAGCGCGGCCTGCATTCGGCGGAGGCGACGCCCACCTTGCGCCGGTTCCTGGCCGTCGCCCCGGAGCATCCGGCCGCCCCGGAGATCAGCCGGTTGCTGTCGGCCGGCTCCTGAGCGGGCCGACCGTCAGCCGCGCCGAGCGGATCGGGCCAGCAGGAAGCCGACGGCCAGGCCCGCCGCGACGGCGACGAGGGACCGGACGGTCACCACCGACCGGAGCTTGCTGAGCCCCTGGCGGGGGTCGACGACCGCCCCGGCGATGTCGCCGGCCGTACCCACCACCAGGTCACCGAGCCGATCCGTCTGCATTGTCCGCTGCCTTCCTCATCGGTTACCGGCCGCCGGTGTCCGTGGCCCGGCCGGCCCGCCGTCACACCGCCTCACGGCCCGGACGGTCATCGTGGGCGGCGGCTCAACGTCTGAGCCCGCTCCGCACGGCGGCGGACCCGGCCGGCACCACCCGCCCGGCGGTGGCGGAGACGGCGTCGCGGACCTCGTCGGCGAGCCGGGCGGAACCACCCCCCGCCGCCCGGAGCTGGTTCAACCCCAGCCGGCCCAGCACCAGCGCCGTCGCCAGGTAGCCGGCGGTGAGTCCGGCCGCCGCCAACCGACGCGGCAGGAACGCCTCCAGCATGCGCAGCACGGTCGTCGAAGCCGCCCCCGCGCCCAGCACCAGACAGCCGCCGGCGACGGCGACCAGGGCCACGCCGAGCCCGGCCGGCCGGGCGGCGTCCGCCAGCTGGCCGCGCACCGCACGGACCTCCGCCCGGACCACCTCGGCCACGTCCTCGGCCAGGCGATCGGTCGGACTGGCCGGCCGGCCCGACCCGGCGGCCTGATTCGCGACGGCGTCACCCATCGAGGCTTCCCCCTCCTCGTATGCTTCCCGGCTGGCTACCCCGGAACGGCCGTGGCATGCGTGCCGGTGGGGCGATTCCTCCTCCCTGGCCCACGCCGCCGGCCTGGTCTCCCGGCTGCGGCGACCAGCACCGCCGACGAGCCCAGCGCCGCGCCGAGGAACGCCGGCAGGCCGGGCTCCACGCCGCCGGGCAGCACCACCAGGACAAGGACGACCGAGCCGATGGCCATCGCCCGCCTCAGCGCGGCGCCCCTGGCGGCCGCCGCGAGTGGCACGAGCGCCCACAGCAGATACCACGGGTGCACCACCGGGCCGGCGAGGACCACCACCGCCAGGCAGAGGCCGAGCGCGGTCACCGGTCCGATCCGGGCCGCGCGCCGCCACAGGATCAGGCTGACCGCCGCGGCGACGACGAGGCCACCCAACCAGAAGGCGCGGACGGTGTGCTCGACCGTGAGGCCGCTCAGCCGGTGCAGCAGCGTCCCGGCCGCCCAGCCGGCGTCCGTGGTGACGGACATCCAGGTGTGGGCATGGGTGGGCGTGTCGAGTGCGCGTGCCCAGCCGAAGCCGCTCCTGGTCGCGGCGGCGGCGGCCAGGCCGGTGACGACGGTGACAACGACGGTGCGCTGGGCCGCTCGCAGCCGCCGGCGTCGGCCGGCCAGGTGCCGCGCCCAGATGGGGACGACGAAGGCGATCGCCATCGCCGCCGGAGCCTTGACGAGGGCGGCGAGCGTGATCACCACGATGCCGATCGCGGGTCGCCGCCGGAGCGCCAGGAGCAGCCCGACGCACATCAGGCCCAGCATCACCGCCTCGTTGTGGGCGTCGGCGATCAGGTGCAACAGCACGAGGGGATTGAGCACGCCCAGCCACAGCGCGGCCACCGGCCGCACCCCGCACAGGCCGGCCAGGCGGGGCACCGACCAGGCCAGCAGGCCCACGCCCAGCAGCGCCAACGCCCGCATGCCGATGACGCCGGCCCAGACGCCGCTGTCGGTCAGCGCGGTCACCGCCGCGGCGAGCCAGAGAAAGATCGGACCGTACGGCGCCGGGGTGTGCTGCCAGATGTCGGGCACGTTGACGGTGAGCGGGCCGCCCAGGGCGGACGGTCCCACCCGGTACGCGTCCAGGCCGGCCATCGTCATCGCGCCCTGTGCGAGGTAGCTGTGCACGTCACCGCTGAAGATGGGGGTGATGAGAGCGAACGGCATCGCCCACCACGCCGCCGTCACCATCAACTCCCGCAGGGTCGGGCCGTTGGCGGCGCGTACCGTGACGCCGACGCGCCACCAGGCCAGCAGGAGCAGCGCGAGGCCGACGTAGACCACGAACACCGACAGCGTCGTCGACGCTCGCAGGTCGTGCAGCAGCGGCAGGTCGATCGCGATCTCGCCGAGGGGCGTCACGCCGGACAGCAGCCCGCCCAGCGCGATCACGGCCGAACCGAGCATGCCGAGCAACCGGTAGCGGGGTACCGGCGACCGTGCGGGTGACGCCAGGCGAGCCGGTACGAGCGCATCACGCACAGCCATCAGTAATCATTCATCCGTCCGCGCGGGGCGTGTGGGGCGCGGATTCCCCGCGCACGGCCGGCCTAACCTCTGATCACCGCGTGGGTGGTTGGGGCCGGCGATCGGTCGGCCGCCGGGGCGCCAGGGGCTCGCTGGGGAAGTCCCGGTCGCCGCTCCACAGCCCCGGCACCGCGTCGGCGCTGTGAGCCAGCGCGTACGCGATGTTCTCGTAGTTGACCCGCCAGCCGCGAAAATCCGGCCACGACTGTTCGGCGGACCGTTCCAGGGGGAAGCCGGCCCGCTGCACATGCGCCACCGCCTCGGCGTACTCCTCGAAGGTGAGCCGCAGCGGGCCGTCCGGGCGGGGATCGGGATCGAACGGGATACGCACGACCCGGGCGATGTCGCGCAGCGCGGTGAAGCCCGAGCGCAGCATCAGCCGTGCGGCGGGCACGGTCGCCGCCGTCGGGGCCAGGGAGATGTGCATCGCGGCCGCGTCCATCACCGCGATCAGGGCGACGACCCAGCTGCGGTACGGGCGCGGCGAACGGAACGCGAGCAGCACCGGATAGTTGGTGTGGGTCTCGCCGATGTCCGCCGCCAGCCGCTCCCAGTCCTCGTACAGCCCCCGCAGCTCGTCGACGGTGCCGACGAGTGCCTGCCGGGCCAGCAGTTCCGGCCCCCACGCGGGCGGGGAAACCCGGGACTCCAGCAGGGTGACCTCCAGCTCCCGTCGGTTGTAGGCGCCGTACAGCGTCGGCAGGTACGCGATCTGCAGCGCGATGACCAGGGGTCCGCTCGCGGCGGCGACGAAGTCCAGCGCGTTGAGCCGGCTACGGACGCTGGACGCGAACCCGAGGGTGAACAGACTGGATCCGGCCTCCCGGAAGGAGTCCGCCCAGGACAGCCCGGAGAACGCGTACATGAGCAGCCCGTACCCGGCCAGTAGCCCGATCAGCCAGGACCACAGCATCGCGAGCAGCACGATCGGCGCCAACCAGGCGAGGAAGCGGTCCCGCGCCTCGTAGCCGCGCAGGGGCGCCGACACCCGCCGCAGCAACCATCGGGTCAGCCGCCAGAGCACCCGTACCAGGGCCGAGCCCAGCCCGCGCGTCACCACCAGGTTGCGCAGGACACTGCCCACCGTGATCACCAGCACGGCCAGGCCGGCAACGCCTGAGATCCACCGCATCAGGCGGCCCGAACGGGCCTACGCCCGGGTGGTCGCTGCGCGGCTGTCGTCACGACCGCCTCCGTGACATCGGGCTCCCCCTGGGACCTCGCTGGCTGGCGAGGCGGTGGGAACGGGGTCACTCTAACGACCTCAGGGGGCGTCGGGGGCGTGGATGACGGGCCAGCGTCGCGTCCGGGCCGCCGGCCGCCGCATGGCCACCACCCGCCCCGGCCGCCGGGGCGTCACTCGGCGGCGGCGCGGAGCAGCTCGGCCACGCGGGCGTGCGGCAGCCCGGGTACGCGGTGCCCGTCCCGCCCGGTCATATCCCTACCCGCGACGAGCGCGTTGACGACGGCCCACGGTTTCCGACCCCTCGGCCGGCGGGGATCCGGCGGGACCCGGAGCGGCCGGCGGAGGTGCAACCGGCGTCAGTGTACGAACGGTTCGGGGAGCGCCGGGCGGAGGCGACGAGGCTCCCCGTCCGGGACGGTCATCGGCGACCGCCGCTGCGCCGGGAGTCTCGCGCCGTGCCGACACGCGGGCCGGTCGCTCAGCACCAGCCGTTGATCGTGCCGGCCGAGCCGGTCCACATGAAGGCGTCGCTGACCCAGGTGCCGTCGGTCAGCTTGTTCCACAGCGCGGTGGTGCCCCACCGGCCGCTGTGCGAGGTGCCGTTGGCTGAGCAGGCCACCGTCACCGTGGCGCCGTCGGCGATCGAGCCGGCGACCGCGTACCCGGTGCCGGGGCCGGTGCGCCGGTTGACCGTGCCGCCGCCGTTGGCGTCAATGATCCCCTGGTTCAGCCCGAGCGCGCCGTGGTTGTAGAGCGCCCCACCGACGTTCACCTGCGCCGAGCCGTGCAGCGCGTAGCCCTGGTAGGTCCCGCCGCCACCCATCACGACCCATTTGCCGAGGTTGTGCCCGACCATCGGCACGTACGCGTCGTTCTGCCGGAGGGCGAAGTGCACGTGCCGGCCGCTGGCCGCGCCGCCGCAGGTGACGTCGGTGCCGGTGTCGCCGAGGTAGGCGCCCTCGCCCACGCTCGCCCCGTTGACGCTGATGTTGTTCCACAGGTGGTAGTAGTCGGTGGCGTAGCCACGGTCGTGGTACACCCGAATCCAGCCCCGGCACATGGTGTACGCGGTGCCGCCGCGCGCCGCGAGGACCCGCTGGTCCCCGCCGGCGAGGTCGATCGAGCTCCACGGCGTTTCGCTGCCGCCCCAGCCGTGCGGCCCGCCGGTGAAGTACCAGGACTGGCCCAGCGCGTACGGCAGGCGCATGCCGGTGCGGTAGTCGCCCCCGGCGTACATCGGGTGGACATCGGTGAACAGGCCACGTTCCCTCGACGACACCACGGTGGCCGGCGCGCGGTCGGCGAGGGTGCCGAAGCCGGCCTCACCGTCGAAGGCGACCTGCCAGCTGGCGCGTTCCCGGTGTGCCAGGAACACCCAGCCCGCCGGGTAGGCGCCCTCCTGGTGCGGGGCGACGATGACGGCCGTCCCGAACGCCCACGCCTGACCCTGGCGGCGGGTGACGGTGACCCGGGTGTCGTCGGCGCCGGCGGACCGCAGTCCCGCGTCGCTGGCGTTCGCCGCATGGTCGAGCAGCCGGGCGGTCACCGCCGCCGTGGCGCCGCCGTCCGCCGGTGCGGCCGCACCGGGGGCGGCACCGGCGGCGGCGGGGACGGCGATAACGATCCCTGCGGCCAGCGCGGCGACGCCGACCCGACCTCGAGTGAGACTTCTGAACACACGCACCTCCGGATATGGCTATGCATCATTGCAACCGAGGTGTGGGAACAGTACCGACAGCATCGAGATTTGTCTATTGAAGAACTGATCACGCCAACGGCTCGGGGGCGACGATCCGAAGATCGCCGCCCCCGAGGGATGTCCGGGACGAGGGTCGGGCCGCCAGGGCGCACCTGACGGCCCGACCGGCAACTCAGTGGATGGCCACGGGGGTCGGCGGCTGCTCCCCCTGCTGGCCGTCGAGCAGGTCGGACGGCTTACTCCGGCGCGGCAGGAACGCGGCCGGGATGAACGTGACCAGCACGAGCACGAAGGCCACCAGGAACACCCCGGCGAAGGAGTTGGCCGCGAAGTCGAGGCCGCGATCGATGAGCGCCTGCGGCACCGGGAACTGCTGGGTGAGTTCCGGCTGCTGCTGAGCCGCGATCGCCAGCCCCGCCTCGGTGACCGGCTTGCCACTCGGATCGGTCACGCCGGGAATCAGCTGGGAGCCGTTCAGCTTGCTGGTGAGCAGCACCGACATCACCGCGGCGCCGACCGAACCGCCGATCTGTTGGAGGATGTTGACCAGCGTGGAGCCGCGGGCCACCTCCTGCGCATGCAGGGTCTTCAGCGCCGAGGTCATGATCGGCATCATCGTGGCACCCATGCCCAGGCCCATCACGAACAGCGAGCCGCAGAGCAGCCAGTATGAGGTGTGCGCGTCGAGCTGGGTGAAGGTGAAGAACCCGGCGGCGATGAGCACCAGCGCGAACGGCACCGTCCGGCCGACCGGCACCCGGTCGGCCAGCATCCCGGCGATCGGCATGGTGAGCATCGCGCCGATGCCCTGCGGTGCCATCAGCAGGCCCGCGGTCATCGTCGACTCGCCGCGAACCTGCAGGAAGTAGCTCGGGAACAGCAGGCCGGCACCCATGAACGCGACGATGAACACGACCAGGGTGATCGTCGCGATGGTCAGGTTGCGGTTGGCGAACAGCCGCAGGTCGACCAGCGGGTGCCGGGGCCGGAACGAGTAGAGGACGAAGCTCACCACGAGCGCGCCGCCGACCAGCATGGGCAGCCACACCTTGGTCTCGGCGATCGTACCGGCCTCGGGCAGCGACGAGATGCCGTAGAGGAACAGGGCCAGCCCCGGCGAGAGCATCAGCATGCCGAGGAAGTCGAACGACTCCGACGGCTCGGGGTTGTCCTTCGGCAGCGCCAGCAGGGCGTAGCCGAGCGCGATGACGCCGATCGGCAGGTTGATCAGGAAGATCCAGTGCCAGCTCGCCGTGTCGATCAGCCAGCCGCCGAGGATCGGACCGCAGATCGGCCCGAGCAGCATCGGGATGCCGAGCACGGCCATCAGCCGGCCGATCCGCTGCGGACCGGCCGCCCGGGTCATGATCGTCATGCCCAGGGGCATGAGCATGCCGCCACCGAGGCCCTGCAGGACGCGGAAGGCGATCAACTCACCGATCGTGTCGGCGGTGGCGCACAGCCCGGACCCGATGGTGAACAGCGCCAGGGCGGTCATGTAGAGGCGCTTGGTGCCGAACCGGTCCGCCGCCCAACCGCTCAGCGGAATCACCGTGGCCAGCGCGAGGGTGTAACCGGTCATCGTCCAGGCCACCCGGGCGTAGGACGCGTCGAACTCCTGCATGAACTTCGGCAGCGCGACGCTGACGACCGTCACGTCGAGGATCGACATGATCGCGCCGAGCACGACCACTCCCGCCACCTTGAGCACCGCGGCGTCGAGCTTGTTCGATGTCGCGACAGGTTGCTGGGTCACAAAAGGTCTCCTGAAATCCGTTGGCTGCGGGGGCCGGTGGCGGCACCACGCGTGTCACGCGTGCGGGTGCCGCATGCGGCGAGGGGCAACGCACGGGAGCCTACCGATGACCACCGACACTTCGCGTCGGATTACCGCCCGCCGGGTCGGCACCGCGACGTGATCTGCGTCGCGGCCGGCGCCTCGTCACCGCCCGGACGGTGGCGCGGCGGCGAGCTTCGCCATCAGCGCGACCTCCGCGGTCCGCGACTGTTCGATCCGCCGGGCCAACTCACGCACCTGGGCGCTGGTGCCGGCGTCCGACTGCGCGCGGGCGAGCCGCGCCGCCGTCGCCTGATGCGCGGCGAGCACGTCGAGCAGCACCCGGTCCGCCTGCGCGGCCGGGGCGGCCCGCAGCCGGGCCAGCCCGGCGGCGGCGTCGCTGTGCCCGGAGTGGTCGTGCCGGGCGGCGGCGGCCACCGCCGAAGGGCCGGCGTCGCGCAGCCAGCCGCGCATGGTGGACAGTTCGTCGGTCTCGGTGGCCTCGATGGCGGCGATCAGCGTCCGGATCTCCGGGTCCGCGGTGCGCTCGAGCCCGACCCGGACGAGCTGCAGGGTCTGCTCGGTGTGCGCCACCATCATGGCCAGGAACAGCACGTCGATGCCGCTGGCCGAGGCGTCGGCGACCGCCCCGGACGGGGTCGCCCGCGCGGCGGGCGACCCCGACGGCCGCGTACAGCCGGTGGCGGCCAGCAGGACCGCCACCAGGCCGGCGGTGAGCGCCTGCCGGACGCCGGGGCGGCGATCGGCCCGGGGTCCGGCACACGACGGGCGTGGCCGCACCCGTACGGTCAGACCTGCAGCCACAGGGCCGGGGTGTTGGGCGGTTCCCAACCGGGGATGGCGGTGTGCGCCTGGCGGCAGCGGTAGGTCAGGCCGTTGTAGGTGACCTGGTCCCCGACCTGGTAGGCCCGCCCGGCGGTCCAGGTGCCGCCGGGGGCGGGTGAGCTGGTCGGGCTCGCGGTCGGGCGGGGCGTCGGCGACGGGCTCGGGCTGGGCGACGGGGTGCCCCCGCCGCCACCGATTTGCAGGTCCACGCAGGAGTAGAAGGCATTGGCGGTGTCGGCGATGTTCCACACCGCGAGCAGCTTCTGCCGGCCGGAGAAGCCGCCGAGGTTGACCGTGTGCGACACGGTGGCGTCGGGCTGGCGGCCGCCGCCGTCGACGACGGCGACGCGGGTGTTGCCGATCCAGTACTCCCAGTTGCTGGTGGCGTGCCGGGCGGTGTTGATCCAGGTGAAGGTGACCGAGCTGCCGACCGAGGTGGCGGGCCAGTTGCGGCTGTCGTCGTTCAGGACGGCGAACTGGGCGATCCCGGCGTGACAGGTACGGAGGCCCTTGGGCCCTTCGACGCTCTGCGGCTCGTACTTGATCTGGCCGCAGTCCGGCACCTTGTTCTGCGCGCAGAGCGCCTGGCGGCTGGGCGGCGAGGAGACGTAACCGTGGGCCTGGGCAGGCACGGCGACGGCCAGGGTGGCGGCGACGGCGCCCGTGGTGAGAAGCGGGAGGGTGATTCTTCGACGCATGACGGCAACTCCTTCGGGGGACGACACGTGGAGCTGCCACGAACATAAATTAAACCTTGTTAACAGTAAAGACTCTTGTCTATAAATCCAGGTGGCACCTGCTCGTCACCACCGGCCGTCCGCCCACACCGCCCGGAAACGCCACGCCGGGCCGGGCTCGGGTCCCGGCCCGGCGTCGCTGCCGGGTCAGGCGGTCGCCATCTGGCGCGCATGCCGGCCCTCGGCGAACTCCTCGACCATCTTGGCGCAGAAGGCCGGCAGGTCGCCGGGGTTGCGGCTGGTGACCAGCCCGCTGTCCACCTGCACCTGCTGGTCCACCCAGTTCCCACCGGCATTGACGATGTCGGTGCGCAGGCTGGGATACGAGGTGACGGTCCGCCCCTTGACGAGCCCGGTCTCGACCAGCGACCACGGGCCGTGGCAGATCGCCGCCACCGGCTTGGCCTGCTGAAAGAACGCCCGGACGAAGTTCATCGCGGCCGGGTTCATCCGGAGCCGGTCGGGGTTGACCGTCCCGCCGGGCAGCACCAGGGCGTCGTAGTCGGCGGGATCCGCCTGATCGACCGTCCGGTCCACCCGATATCGGCTTGCCGGCTTGATGTCGTGGTCCATCGACTGGATCTCGCCGGACTTGATCGAGATCAGATGCGCCTCGGCACCCGCCTGCTCGGCGGCGGCCCGGGACTGCGTGTATTCGATGTCCTCGACCCCGTCGGCGGCGAGAAAGGCGACTCGTTTGCCGCGCAACGGCTGCTGGGCGTTGGTCATGATGCGAACTCCCTTCGCGGCGCCCCCTTCGGCGGCGCGCTCCTGCTTTTTCAAGGCGGCGTGCTCCTCCTCATTCGCGTTCCCGAGGCTGGTGTGACCAAACCGGTCCGCACGGCCGCCCCGCAAGGGGATAATTCGGCTGGATCCGCCGCCGATCGGCACGTCGAGGGTGGGCGGCCGCAGCCTTACCGGTCCGACCGTGGGTGCCCCGTCGCCGCCTCGTGCACCACACCGCCAGCCCCACCAGGCCGCCGACGCTGGCCTGCACGATCCGGGGCCACTCGAGGTTGGGTGTGACAGGTGCGAGGGTGGCAAGCAGCACCGCGGTGCCACCGGCCTGGGCAACCAGAGCGCCGCTGCGCCCGACGAGCACGAAAGCGGCGAGGAGTGCCACCGCCACCACGAAGCCGACTTGCCACGGCCCGTACCCGATCTTGAGCAGGACCGCGTCGCCGACCACGATGCCCAGCCCGACGCCGAGCATGGTCTCCGCGGTGCGGCGTCCGCGCTGCCCGATCGCGGAGACGATCGTGCCCACCGCCGCACTGGGGGCGAACACCGGACTCGGGTTGTGTAGCAGGTCGCGGGCGATCACCCAGGACAGCGCGGCCGCCAGGCCCGCCTGGATTGAGATCAGCGCCATGACCCCCAGCTGCCGCGTCCGAAGCCGGCCGGCACGCTCGGCGTGCTGCGGAGCCATGGCCACCGCCGAACCGGCGCGACCGGCTACCGCGTCAGCCCAGGACCGGCCTCCGTCCCTGGGCCCTGGCTGCTCGGCCATCCCGCCCCCCGTCCGGCCGGGTTCCCGGATGGAGCATATCGGGCACAACAGCGCCGGCGGCCGCGGTCACGGCCGATGGGGACCACAGGTGTGCGGCCGGGATTAACGGGAATGGCAGCCGACGGTTGGGATGCGGCGCCGAGCGGTGCAGCCGCCACGAACGACTCGAAACACGGGGTGAGACGAGGCATGACACGCAGGACGACCATGGGAGTCCGCTCGGCGACCGACGCGCTCGGGATCGAGCGCGCGACCCAGGATCGTGGCACCGAGGGTCTGGCCCGCCTCCTCGGCTGGTTCAGCCTCGGTCTGGGCGTGACCGCGCTCGCCGCGGGGTCCCGGCTGAGCAGAATGACCGGCGTCGACGACTCCCGTACCGCCCCGGTGGTGCTGCGGGCCGCCGGGGTCCGCGAGCTGGGCCACGCCGCGGCGCTGCTGGTTCCGCGCCGGCCCGGGCTGGGCGCGTGGACCCGGGTGGCCGGCGACATCATGGACCTGGCCGCGACCGGCCAGGCGTTGCGCCACCGCCGCGGCGACCGCCAGCGCCGGCTGACGTACGTCATGACCGCGCTCGCCGGAATCACCGCGGTCGACCTGTACGTCTCGGTGCGCGCGACACTGCGTCGCCGGGGCATGACGGGCACCGGCCGGGCGTACGGCTCGGTGACGATCAACCGCGCCCCGGAGCAGGCGTACGGCTTCTGGCACGACTTCGAGAATCTGCCCCGGTTCATGTACCACCTGCAGTCCGTGCGGATCACGGATGACCGGCGGTCGCAGTGGATCGCGAAGGCCCCCGGCGGCCGGAGCGTGCAGTGGCAGGCAGAAATCATCGAGGATCGGCCGAACCAACTGATCCGGTGGCGGTCCGTCGACGGCGCGCGCGTGCCGAACTCCGGAGTCGTGCGTTTCACCCCGGTCGCCGGCGGCAAGGCCACCGAGGTGCGGGTGGAACTGGAGTACGCCCCGCCGGGCCGCGTCCTGGGCGCGCTGGTGGCCCGGGCGTTCGGCGAAAACCCGCAGCAGCAGATCTCCGACGACCTGCGGCGGTTCAAGCAGGTGATCGAGACCGGTGAGATCACCCGTTCGGACGGCACGCCGGACGGCCCGAGCGTCCGGAGCCAGGTGAAGCAGCGTCCCGCGCGACCGCTGGCGACGCACCGCAGCGTGTGAGGGAGAGGCCACCATGAAGGCGAACTGCTGGATCGCCCCGAACCGGGTCGCGGTCGAGGAGGTACCGGATCCACAGATCCTCAATCCCCGCGACGCCGTCGTCCGGGTGACCTCGTCGGCGATCTGCGGATCCGACCTGCACCTGCTGGACGGCTTCGTCCCGACCATGAAACGCGGCGACATCCTCGGGCACGAGTTCATGGGCGAGATCGTCGAGCTCGGCGAGGGCGTACGGGACGGGCTGCGGGTCGGCGACCGGGTCGTCGTCGGCTTCCCCATCGCCTGCGGTGGCTGCAGCTCCTGCCAGCGCGGCCTCTATTCCGTCTGCGAGAACTCCAACCCGAACGCGGCGATGGCCGAACTGGCCATGGGGCACACCCCCGCCGGCATCTTCGGCTACTCGCACATGATGGGCGGGTACGCGGGTGGGCAGGCCCAGTACGTGCGGGTGCCGTACGCCGACGTCGGGGCCCTGAAGATCACCGACGACCTGCCCGACGAGCAGGTGCTGTTCCTGTCCGACGTGCTGCCCACCGGCTACATGGCCGCGGAACTGTGCGACATCAAGCCCGGCGACACCGTCGCGGTGTGGGGCGCCGGGCCGGTGGGGCAGTTCGCCGCCGCCAGCGCCTACCTGCTCGGCGCCGGCAGCGTGATCGTCATCGACCGATTCCCGTACCGGCTGCTGATGGCCCGGGACCGGGTCGGCGCGGAGACCATCAACTACGAGGAGACCGACGTCCTGGACACGCTGCGGGAGCTGACCGCCGGCCGGGGCCCGGACGCCTGCATCGACGCGGTCGGGATGGAGGGCCACCACGCGTCGGCAGCCCTGCACGCGTACGACCGGGCGAAGCAGGCGGTCAAGGCGGAGACCGACCGGCCGCACGCGCTGCGTGAGGCGATCCTCAGCTGCCGCAACGGCGGCACCATCTCGGCCATCGGCGCGTACGGCGGATTCATCGACAAGTTCCCGATGGGCTCGTTCATGAACCGCTCGCTGACGATGCGCTCCGGCCAGGCCCACGTGCAGCGCTACATGCGACCGCTGTTGGAACGGATCCGCAACGGCGAGATCGACCCGAGCTTCATCATCACGCACACCATGCGGCTGGAGGACGCGCCCCAGGGCTACGACATCTTCAAGAACAAGCAGGAGGAGTGCGTCAAGGTGGTGCTCAAGCCCTAGATCGCGGTCGCGGGGCCGTCGCCGTCACCGGCGGCGGCCCGCGACCGGGAAACGGGGTCAGCGACGGACGGGCTGCTCCGGACCCGCGGCATCGACGGCCACCTGGTCGAAGGCGGGCGCGCCGTCGACCGCGTCCGCCGCGACGGCGGCCGACCGCGCGGGGTCGGGAAGGTCGAGGCTGGAGCGCAGGGTGACCGGCTTGAGCAGCAGCGCGGCGATGACACCGACGACCGCGATGGCCGCGGAGATGAAGAAGATGTGCCCGGTCGCGTCGCCGTACGCGGCGCGGACGATGTGCTGGACCGGCGCCGGCAGCGCCCCCAGGTTGAGCAGGCTGCCACCGCCGCTGCTGCCGGAGGTCGGGATGCCGGCGGCGGCGAGGTCGTGGGTGATCCGCTCGGTGACCCGGCGGGCGAGGATGGCGCCGAGCACGGAGACCCCGATGGTGCCGCCGAGGGAGCGGAAGAACGCGACGCTGGAGCTGGCCGCGCCGATGTCCCTGAGCGGGACGGTGTTCTGCACGGCGAGCACGAGGTTCTGCATGGTCATGCCGACGCCGACGCCGACGACGAACATGGCGGTGCCGAGCACGAGCAGCGAGGTCTCGTGGTCGATGGTGCCGAGCAGGGCGAACCCGGCGACCAGGATGATCGAGCCGGCCACGATGTAGGGCTTGATCCGTCCGCTGCGGGTGATCAGCCGCCCGGCGACGATCGACGACAGCAGGACGCCGGCCATCATCGGGATGGTCAGCAGGCCGGCCTCCGTGGGGGTGTAGCCGCGACCGATCTGGAAGTACTGGCCGAGGAAGACGGAACCGCCGAACATCGCCATGCCGACCGCGAGGCTGCCGAGGATGGCCAGCGCGGTGGTGCGCTCGCGGATGATCTTCAACGGGACGACCGGCTCCGCGGCCCGCGACTCGGTCCAGGTCGCCAGGGCGAGCAGGAGCAGCGCGCCGCCGACCATCGCGGCGGTCTGCCAGGAGAGCCAGGCGAAGGAGGAGTCGACGAACGAGATCCAGATCAGCAGCACGCTGACGCCGGCGGCGATCAGGCTCGCGCCGAGGTAGTCGATCTTCACGTTGTCCCGGCGCGCGGTGGGCAGGTGCAGGGTGGCCTGGAGCAGGATCAGCGCGACGACGGCGACCGGCACGCCCACGAAGAAGCACCAGCGCCAGCCGAGCCAGGACGTGTCGACGATCAGGCCGCCCAGCAGCGGGCCACCAACCGTCGCGAGGGCCATGACGCCGCCCAGGTAACCGTTGTAGCGGCCCCGCTCGCGCGGCGGGATCATCGCCGCGATGGCGACCTGGACCAGGGCCTGAAGCCCACCGACGCCGATGCCCTGGAAGGCGCGGGCGGCGATGAGCTGCCCGGCGGTCTGCGCGAACCCGGCGACGATCGAGCCGACCAGGAACACCACGATGGCGACCTGGATGAGCAGCTTCTTGTTGAACAGGTCGGCCAGCTTGCCCCAGATCGGGGTAGTGGCGGTGGCGGTGAGCAGGGTCGCGGTGACCACCCAGGTGTACTGGGTCTGGGAGCCGTTCAGCGCGCCGATGATCTTCGGCAGCGCGATCGAGACCACGGTGCTGCTGAGCATCGCGACGAAGAGCACCAGCAGCAGGCCGCTCAGTGCTTCGAGCGTCTGCCGCCGACTCATCGGTGCGGCTTCGGCCGTTGCGGTGGGTGCGCTCATCGCGCGTCCTTCCGGTTGTCGTGGTGTGCGAGGGCGACCTCAAGGTCGCGGGTGAAGCGGTCGAGCGCGGTGGACAGCGCCGCCACCTCGCCGGGTGTCCAGCCGGCGAGTGCTCGGGTGAAGACCTGCTCGTACCAGTCGTCCGTCTCGGTCAGAGCGTCCCGGCCGGCGGGGGTGATGGTCAGTTGGCTGGCCCGCCGGTCGGTCGGGTCGGTCCGCCGTTGCACCAGGCCGTGCGCGACGAGGGCCGCGACGGCTCGGCTGACGGTCGACGGGTCGAGCCGGCCCCACTCGGCGAGCTCCCGGGCATGGCAGCCGCCGGCGCGACGGTCGAGGAGCATGAGCAGGCCCACCAGGCCGGACGGCACGGCCGGCCGCTCGTCTTCGCGCCGCTGTCTGAGCAGCCGCACGCCGGTCAACAGGTCGCGCAGCCGCGTACCGAGTTCTCGGATGGCGGTGTCCACTCTTGTCCTCCGACCCAACATTGGTTGCCTCAAGCAAGCATCGGGGAATCTTGCCCGCCAGGCAAGTTTGCTCGTTGAGAACTGAATCACGTCTCGCTTAGGCTGGGGCCATGGACGAGGGGGCGGGGCTGCGGGAACGCAAGAAGGCGGCAACCCGCCTCGCCCTGCACGAGGCGGCGTTACGCCTCGCCGCCGAGCAGGGGCCGGACCGGGTCACCGTCGAGGCGATCGCCGACGGCGCGAACGTCTCCCGACGGACATTCTCCAACTACTTCTCCAGCAAGGAGGAGGCCCTCTTCTACGGCGACACCAGACGGCTACGCCGGTTGCTGGACCTGCTGCGCGCGCAACCCCCCGACGAGTCGCCATGGGTCGCGCTGAGCCGGGCCGCCCTGCACCTGACGGCCGAGATGTACGACGACGGCGAGGTCCTGGCCTGGCTGGAGCGCCGCCGACGGCTGCGCGGGCACCCGGGCCTGCTCGCCCACCAGGCCGCCGCGTACGCCGCATTCGAACGTGAGCTGGCCGGCGAACTCGCCCAGCGGCTCACCGACCCGGACCGGGCGCTGCGTGCCCGGATCATGGCGGCGACCTTCCTGGCCACCGTGCGGGTCGCCACCCAGCACTGGATCGAGCACCCCGACACCCCGATGGTCGCCACGCTCCGGGCCGCGCTCGCCCACGCGACCCCGGCCCCCGAAGCCACGAGCTGACCCTGCGTTCGGCGGGCGGCTGAGGCGCAGCCGGGGAGGCGTCGATTCCGGCCCGCCACGGGCCCCGCCGCTGAAAGACTCGTCCGGTGGACGACGATCGGAGGCGCGGGGGGCTGGGGCCAGCAATCCCGGTCGCCCCGGCCGCCCGGGTGGACAAGTTCGAGCTCTTCTTCGACCTCGTCTTCGTCGTCTCGTTCTTCATCATCACCCGGGCCACCGCCACCAACGTGACCGGACGGCAACTGCTGCACGCCGTGCTGGTGTTCGCCGTGCTCTGGTGGTGCTGGGTGGTACACAGCATGGTCGCCGCCCGGCTGAGGCTCGGCGAGGGCTTCGTCCCGGTGCTGATGGTGGCCGGCATGCTCGCGCTGTTCACCTTCTCGCTGGCCGTGCCGCAGACCTTCGGCACCGGCCACCTGGGTGTCGGCGGGCCGGTGCTGGTCACGATCAGCTATCTGGTGTTCCGCGCCGTCCACCTGGTGCCGTACGCGTACGTCGCTCGAGGCCAACGGAAGGTCCCGGGCCAGCTGATGCTGCCCGAGGTGGCGATCACGACCCTGCTGCTGCTGCTCGCGGCGCTGCTGCCGACCAGGATCGCCGATCCGCAGCTCGCGGAGTGGCTCCGGGACGGGCTGTGGATCGCCGTCGTCGTCGTCCAGTACGCCAGCGGGCTGCTGGGCGGCATCCAGCGCTGGGATGTCACCTCCGCCGAACACTGGACGGAGCGCTACGACTTCATCCTCATCATCGCGCTGGGCGAGTCCGTCATCTCCGTCGGTGTCGGCGGCAACCTGCTCGGCAAGCCGGTGAGCTGGCCGGGCATCGTGGCGGCGATGTTGGGCGTCCTCGCCACGGCGGCGCTGTGGTGGGCGCACTTCGACATGATCGGCCCGGCCTCCCGGATCGCGCTGCACGCCGCGCAGGGCGTGCCGCGGGTGACGATGGCCCGTGACGCGTACGCCTACCTCTACCTGCCGATGATCGCCGGCTTGATCGGGTTCGCGGTCGGCGCGGAGGAGTTGGTGGCCACGATCGTCGATCCGGTGGGCGGGCTGGTCGAGCCGGGCCGCGCGGAGTCGGTGCCGCTGTTGTTCGGCGGCGTGATGGTCTATTTCGCCGCCGACCTGGCGTTCCAACTGCGCACGTTGGGGACCGTGACGTGGACCCGGGTGGGTGTGCTCGTCGCGCTCGCGGTCGGACTTGTCACCGGCCGGCTGCTGCCGGCGCTCGGCGCGCTCAGCCTGCTGACCGTCACCTGCGTCGCGCTCGTCGTCGTCGAGATGGTGGTCCTCGCCGACTCCCGCGACGCGCTGCGCCGCGCCGTGTACGAGGAGAAGGTCAGATACGAGACGGGCGAGGCCGCGTGGCGCGCTCGTTGGCACGACGACAACCCGGGACAGCCGGCGCAGTGACGCGGGGATCGCCCGCCCGGAACGGCCGCGCGCGTCGGCCGTAGAGTCTGCGCGTGATTGAGATCGGCATCGACGTCGACCTGTTCCACCCCGCCGAAATGGTGTGGCGCGCGGTGACGGACCCCGCGCTGCTCGCCAAGTGGTTCGCCGAGGGCACGCCGCAGGCGGACCAACCCGATCGACTGCTGCTGCGTACGGCAGGACTGCCCGGGTTCGACGCCGACGTCGAGGCGACCGTGGTGGAGCGGCGGGCGCCGGCGCTGTCCGTGCTGGACTGCCGGGAGGGCGCCACGCGTACCCGGCTGACCCTCGGCATCGTCCCGACCGGCCACGGCTGCCGGCTGCGCGTGCACGAGGTGCTGGTGGACGGCGAGTGGGACGCCGAACGGCAGGCTCGCCGCACCGAGCACCACCAGCAGGCGGTGACCGTGCGGTTGCCGGCGATCCTCGACTGGCTGGCGTTCCAGCGCGTCGACCTGCGACGCGCCGAGGGCGGGCTGACCGCCGAACTGCCCGTGGTCCGGTTGCTCGGCGATGTCCGTACCCGGACCGGACGCCGGCGGGCGGGAGTGATCGGCGGATGCCTGGCGTGCCTCGCCCTGGCCGCCGGGGCGGCGGTGTGGCTGACCCGGCCGGCGCCGCGGATCCCGGAGGCCGCACCGCAGTCGACTCCGCTTCTGCTGCCGACCGCCACCAGCCCCACCCCCCGCAGCACCCCGTCGCGCACCGCGCCGGCCGCCGCCCGCAGCAGCGACGCGCCGTCCCCGTCCCCCTCCCCGTCCTCGTCTTCGACCCCGCCCCCCACGCCGACTACCGAGCCCAGCGGGAGCCCCACGCCGACCGTTCCCCTGGCCGCCCGCTACCAGACCGTCGTCGACCGGATGTTCGGCTACCGGGGCGAGGTGGTGGTGAGCAACCCGGACGGCACGGAGAAGTCGGGCTGGGCGGTGGTGGTGACGCTGGGCGCGGGGGCCACGATCAGCGGCGTCAGCGGGGCCGAGTGGCAGCAGGACGGGCAGGTCGTCACGTTCACCGGGCCGGTCGTGCCAGCCGAAGGGTCGACGACGTTCCGGTTCGACGTGCGGAATCGGGATCTGCGCGGGACCAAGGCACCCGAGGCGTGCACCGTCGACGACTCCCCCTGCTCGGTGCAGTAGCGGGAGCGCGGACGCCGCCGGGACAGGTCGTCCTCCCGGCGGCGCCACCCGGCCCCGAGCCGGTCAGCTCCGGTTGATGGTGAAGGTGCTGGTCGTGTTCCGGATGTCCTGGTAGTTGCCGGACAGTCGGAGGTTGACGAAGGTGGCGGAGCCGACGGCCGGCCCCTGCCCGGACTCGGGCATCTCGTTGACCCAGATCCCGAAGCCGGACTTGGCGTCGAAGGCGTCACCGCTGCGCTTCGCCCCGGAGATCGACACGTTGGTGAACACCGTGTCGGTGATCGGGTTCTCCGGCTGGCTGCCGGTGTACTTGGTCTGGAACATGATCCCCGAGTACGTGGGATCGACGATGTCGACGTCGGACACCCGGATGCCGCGGAACTCCTTGGACGCGGAGAACACCCAGATCGCCGGGAAGGTCTGCGCGCCCCAGAAGTGGCCGCCCGCCCGGACCAGCGAGATGTTCTGGAACTGGGTCGGCGGGCTGGCCCCGAACCCGATGAACGGATAGCCGAAGTCCAGCGAGCTGATGGTGATGCCGGAGTACGTCAACATGTCCGCGATGTGCAGGTTGCGGAAGGTGTTGTCATACCCGCCGTACACGGCCAGCCCGGCCGCCCGCCACGTCAGCATGGCGGTCAGGTTCTCGAACACGTTGCCGTGGTTGCCGGCCGACGCGCCCTGGTCGGTCGCGGAGAACAACGCGAACGCGTCGTCCCCGTTGGACCGCCCCTCGGTGTTGGTGACCAGGTTGCCGGTGCTGCCGTTGGTCATGTTCACCCCGTCGGCGAAGGTGTCGCGGAACCGGCTGTCCCGGATGGTCAGCCCGCTGACGTGGACCCCCCAGTACGCGCAGACGGTGTGCTCCACCCAGACGCTGTCGAGGGTGAGGTTGTTGACGTCCTTCAGTTCGCCCCAGACCTTGCCCGGCCCGTCGATCCGGTTGGTGTAGTTGCCGAAGAAGGACAGGTGGGCGAAGGTGGACCCGCTGGCCGTGGGCTCCACCCGGAAGCCGGCGTCGGTGTTCTGCTGCGACGGCGGCGTCTGGAAGCGGGTGTACCACATGCCGGCCCCGACCACCTTGACCGCCTTGCCGTACACCTGGAACTTCTGGGCGGTGTCGTAGGTGCCGGGCGGCAGGTAGACCCCGACCAGGGTGCCGGTGGTGTCCATCCGGACGGCGTCGAGGGCGTTCTGCACGTCGGAGTGGCTGAAGCCGTTGGGCACCTTGTAGCGGGCCGGGTCCGGGTTGGGCCGCGGCGACACCAGCTCCGTGTTGATGAAGTCGATCGCGTACGTGCTGGTGTTGGCGACGTCCTTCTGCAGCCGGATGGTGCTGCCGGCCGGAACGGTCGAGTTCAACATCACGTTGGCCTCGTCGTACAGGTGGCGGGGGGCGCCCGCGCCCGGCGAGTCGCTCGGGCCCGCCTCGGCGCCGTAGAGCCAGCTGTGCTTCGAGGTCAGGTTGATCGGCTTGTGCAGGACCCCGTTGACGTAGATGTTCAACGTCGAGTCGATCCCGCCGCCGCCGGCGGAATCCGGGATGGAGAAGCGGGTGACCAGGGTGTTGGTCGCCGCCCGGGTGGTCCACTCGACGTACGCGCCGGTGGTGTTCAAGGTGACCGCGCGGCGGCCGGACGCCTCACCGGCCAGGGTGCCGATGTCGCGGCTCGGCCCGATCACCTGCGCGCCGCCGCCGGTCCGGCCGTCCTCGGCCTCGTACATGTCGTACGGCAGGTTCGCGCCACGACCGACGAAGAGCGACCGGTCGCTGGTGTTGTTCTGCTGTTTGACCGGCAGCTCGTTGGCGTCGACGGCGAGGGCCACCCGAACGGTGTACCTGCCGTTGGCCGCCGTCCAACCGCCCAGGTCGACCGGCGGGCTGGTCGCCCCGGCCGCGAGGACGCCGGTGTACGAGCCGGTGAGGGTGCGTACCACCGCGCCGGTGTCGGAGAGCAGGGTGAGGGTGATGCCGTGTGCGCCGCCGGCCGAGGCGATCGTGCCCTGGTTGCGGATCGACACCGCGAAACTCACCGTGGCGCCGACGCTCGGCGTGCTCGGCGACCAGGTGACCGCCCCGGCGACCAGGTCGGAACTGGCCACCGGGCGAACGGTCAGCGAGCCGGTCAGGCTGTTGTTCGACTCGTCCTGCTCGATGACGGTGTTCGCCTCGTCGACCGTGGCGGTGATCGCGTAGGTGCCGGCGTCGCGGACGCCGATGGCCGCGGAGACGGTCGCCGAGGCCCCGGCGGCGAGGGCGCCGACGGACGCGGTGCCGACCTTGGTCGTACCCAGGTAGAAGGTGACCGCGGTGGCGGTGGACGCGGCGGTGCCGATGTTGCGGACCGTGGCGGACAGGGTGATCGGGTCGGTCTCCACCGGCGCGGACGGCGTGGCCGACATGCTGGTGACGGTCAGGTCCGGGTTCGGCGCGGGCGTGCCGATCACCTGGAACTCGGCCACCTGCCCGTTGGGCGCGCCCGAGTTGGCGGTGAACTGCAGCCGCACGTCGGCGGCGGTGGCGGTGAGCGGGATGGTGACGGTGTTGCTGCTGGCCGGGTTGAACGAGTACGTCGCCGAGCCGACCAGGGTGGTGAACGCCGACGCGGACTGCTCCCGGCCGAGCACCTGGAAGGTCTGCGTACGCGGTCCCCAGGCCGGATCGGGGTTCAGCTTGACCACGACGGCGCTGATGTTGGCGTTGGCCCCGAGCGCGACGGTGAGCGTGCTCGGGTACGCCCCCGGCGCGCCCTCCCAGTAGGTCGTCACGTCGTCGTCGTTGGCGTTGACGGCGTTGAAGATGTGCACCACCGAGGAGGCGGTGATCGGCTTGCCGACGGCCAGGTTCCGGCCGGCCGGTGTGCTGCCGACCCGGGTGACGGTGTTGGAGGTCGCCGACACGTTCCCGGCGGCGTCCCGGGCGCGGACGTAGTAGGAGACGGTGGCGCTGTCCGGCTGGTTGTCGGTGTACGTCAGGGTCGACCCGCCGACGGTGGCGCGCAGCGCGTTGTTGGCGTAGATGTCGTAGGCGGTGACCCCGACGTCGTCGGTCGACGCCGTCCAGGTCAGTTTGATCTGCCCCGACCCCGGCTGCGTGTACGTCAGGTTGCCGGGCGCGGTGGGCGGGGTGGTGCCGCCGGTGCTCCCGGTGCGGGTGACGGTGTTGCTGTTGGCCGACTGGTTGCCGACGGCGTCGCGGGCCCGGACATAGTAGGAGACGGTGGTGCCGGCCGGCTGGGTGTCGGTCCAGGTCAGGGTGGTGCCGCCGACGCTGGTGCGCAGCGTCCCGTTGGCGTAGACGTCGTAACCGACGACGCCGACGTTGTCGGTCGACGCGGTCCAGGTCAGCGTGATCTGGTCGGGGGCCGGCTCGGTGAGGGTCAGGTTGCCCGGCGCGGTGGGCGGCTGGGTGTCCCCGGTGGCCGGGCCGTAGATCTCCAGCTCGCTGAGCTGCCCGGCGGGCCAGCCGGTGTTGGCGGTGAACAGCAGCCGCACGTACCGGGTGCTCGCGGTGGCGAAGGTGATGGTGACGGTGTTGCCGCCGGTCGGGTTGAACGCGTATCCGGCGGAGGCGACGAGCGTGCTGAAGGTGGTCCCGTCGGTGCTGCCCTGCACGGTGAGCGTCTGCGTGCGCGCCGGCCAGCTCGCGGGGAGCTTCAGCAGCAGCTTGTTGACCCCCACGGTGCCGCCGAGGTCGGCGCGGATCCACTGCGGAAAGGCGTTGTTGACGCTCTCCCAGTAGGTGCCGGCGTTGCCGTCGTTGGCGTTGGCCGCGCCGTACACGTCGGCGTGGCCGCTCTCGGCCATCGGCCGACCCAGGGCCAGGTTGGTGGTGGAGGTGGTGACCCCGTACACCTCCAGCTCGGCGAGCTGCGCGGCGGACCAGCCGGTGTTGGCGGTGATCGAGACGCGGACGTACCGGGTGGTGGTGGCGGTGAAGGACAGGGTGACGGTGTTGCCGCTGCCGGGGCTGAACGTGCGGCCAGCCGAGGCGACGACGGTGGTGAAGCTGTTGCCGTCGGTGCTGCCCTGCACGGACAGGGTCTGGGTACGGGACTCCCAGGAGGCGGGCAGTTTCAGGACGACCTGGTCGACGGTCTGGGCGCTGCCGAGGTCGACCTGCGCCCACTGCGGGAAGCTGTTGCTGGTGCTCTCCCAGTAGCTGCCGGCGTTGCCGTCGGTCAGGTTGCCCGCCGTGTACGGGCCGTTGGCGCTGCTGGCCGAGGCGGTCCGGCCGAGGGCGAGGTTGGGGCCGCCGGCCGCGGCGGCCGGGGACGGGGGCGGGGCGGTGACGGCCAGCCCGACCGCGGCGAGCACCGCGACCAGGCGGGTACGGAATTTGGACATGGCGCAGACACCTTCTTCCGGGGGTGGTGAAGAGGTGGGTGGGTCCCCGCGGCGCTGCGGGGACCCGGGGTGGTCAGCTGGCGTACGCCTCGAACTCGCTGAGCTGGCCGGCCGGCCAGCCGGTGTTGCCGGTGAAGGTCAGCCGCAGGTGCCGCTGGCTGGTGGCGGAGAAAGTGATCGTGACGGTGTTACCGGTCGCGGGGTTGAAGGTGTAGCCGGCCGACGCCTTGACGGTGGTCCACGTCGACCCGTCGCTGGAGCCGAGCACGGACAGGGTCTGGACCCGGGTCTGCCAGGCCGACGAAGGTGGCAGCTTCAGCACGATCCGGGACACCGGGTACGCCGCGCCGAGGTCGACGGTGAGCGACTGGGGGAACGCGTTGTTGGCGCTCTCCCAATAGGTGCCGGGGTTGCCGTCGACCGCGTTGGCCGCCACGTACACGTCGGCGTGGCTGGTCTCGGTCACCGGACGCCCGACGGCCAGGTTGCCGCTGGGCGGCGGGGCGGTGGTCGGGGGCGGGGTGGTGCTCGTCCCGCCGTACACCTCGAACTCGGCGACCTGCCCGGCAGGCCAGCCGGTGTTGGCGGTGAAGCTGAGCCGTACGTACCGCCGGTCCCCCGCCGGCAGCGGGATCGACACGGTGTTGCCGGTGGCCGGGTCGAAGGTGTAGCCGGCCGACGCCTTCGCCGTCGCGTACGTCGACCCGTCGGTGGAGCCGAGCACGGAGAGGGTCTGGGTACGCCGCTCCCAGCCGGACGGGAGTTTCAGCACCACCCGGTCAACGGCACGCGCCGCGCCGAGGTCCACGGTCAGCGTCTGCGGGAAGCTGTTGTTGGCGCTCTCCCAATAGGTGCCGGGGTTGCCGTCGACCGCGTTGGCCGCCACGTACGTCTGGGTGCTGCTCGACGCGGTGACCGGCCGGCCGAGGGCGAGGTTGCCGCCCGACGGCGGCGGCCCGGTCGGCGTGGGGCTGGCGGTCGGCGTGGGGCTGGCGGTCGGGGTGGGGCTGACGGTCGGGGTCGTCGGCGTCGCGCTGGGCGGGGTGGACGGGCCGTTGCCCCACTGCGGCTCGGGCCACGGCCCGCAGTACGGGTTGGCCGAGTACCAGCCGGAGTTGCCGGCGCCCTGGGTGATCTGGAAGCTGCCGCCGACGCAGTTGTACATCGGGTTGGCCTGGGCGACGCCGGTGGCCCGGACGTTCGTGAAGCTGACCTGGCTGGGTGCCTGCATCTGAAGGGCGAACGTCCCGGCCCCGTCGATGCGGACGTTGTTCAGCTTGATCCCGCTGGTCTGCCCCTCGATCCAGTGCAGGGCCGCGTAGGAGCTGTCCAGGATGTCGGTGTCGGTGACGTTGATCGTGGCGCCCTGGATCGGTTCGTTGAGCGCGGAAAACCACAGCGCGCCCACGCCGAACTGCCAGTTGTAGTCGGAGTTGCCGTTGCGGATCAGGGTGTTGCGGGCCACCGTGATCGTGCCGGCGACCGCGGTCGGGCCGTTCACGCCCGGGTAGCGGTTGGCGACATGGATACCGCCGCCGTTGGTGACCGAGTCGGCGGTCACGTTGTCGGTGATCCGGATGTCCCGGCCGCCGTAGGTGACCAGGTTGTTGGCCAGGACGGTGACGCCCACGGTGTTGAAGGTGAAGGCGTTGTTGACGTTGGGCACGTTCTGCGCCCACATGGCCAGGCCGTCGTCGCCGGTGTTGCGGACGAACGTGTTGGTGACCGTGGAGTTGGTGACGCCCCAGTGGAAGTTCACCCCGTCCGCGGTCTGGTCGAGGATCCGGCTGTTGCGGATGGTCAGGTTGTCCATCGGCCCGTCCATCCAGGCGCCGACCTTGGTGTGCTGCAACCAGAGGTTGTCGACCACCGAGTTGGACAACGCCCCGCCGAGGGCGTTGACCTGGTCCTCGTCGACCCGCTCCCGGATGTCGCCGATGATCGCGAAGTCCCGCAGGGTGACGTTGCGGCTGGGGCCGCCGGCCTCATGCGACCGGATCTGCCCGCTGTAGCCGCCGCCGGCGACGTACTTGCCGTAGATGCCGGCCGCCCGTTTGCGGTCGGTGGGGTGCCGGCCGCCGAGCACCGAATACCAGGGGCCGGCGCCGCGCAGGGTGACCCCGTCGACCACCACGTGGTCCCAGAGGGTGAAGGTGCCGGTGGGGATCCACACCGTCTTGCCCTGCGCCTTGCCGGCGTCGACGGCGGCCTGGAACTTGACGGTGGAGTCGGTGGCGCCGGTCGGGTCGGCACCGAAGTCGGTCACCACGTCCAGCACCCCGGCGGGTTTGGCGATCGGCGCGCCGACCAGCTCGAAGTCGGCCAGGTCGATGGTGAAGGTGGGTGACTGCGCGGTCGAGGAGACCTGCAGACGAATCTTTGCGCCGGCCGGGTAAGTGGTGCCGAACAGGGTGCGGGTCTCGTCGTAGAAGTGGTGCGGGTTGGTGTCGCCGGGATTGTTGTTGAACGGGTACCCGCCGTAGAACCAGCCGTACCGGGAGGTGACCGGAACGGCCTTGACCAGGGTGCCGTTGGCTCGCACGTCGATGGTGGCGTCCCGGCCGGTGCCGGCGGCGTTGTCCGGCAGGCTGTACCGGAAGGTCATCGCGTCGGCCGGGGCGGTGAGGGTGAACTCGACGTACTGACCGGCGGCGTTGAGGGTGACCGCCTCCCGGCCGGACGCCTCCGACGCCAGAGTGCCGTAGCGCCGGTCGGGGCCGATCCGGGTGCCGGTGTACGCGGCCCGCTCGGCCTCCTGCTCGACGAACGGGACGGTGGCGCCGCGGCCGACGATGTCGAACGGCGACAGCCCGGCGGCCCGGGCCGGAGTCGCGGTGGAGGTGAGCGCCACGACGGTGACGGAGGTGGCGGCCAGCGCGGCGGCGGCGAGGCCCGCGCGGAGCCGGTTTCTCGGATGGTGCGGGGTGGTGTGGTCGGCCATGAGGGGTGTGCTCCCTTTCATCGGATGGCCCGGTTCCCCCGTGCGTCTGTCGCTCCGGTTCTCCTTCCTGTGGCGGCGGTGCCGACGGCCGGGACGGGCCGCCGACGCCGCGACGGATCAGCGGACCCGCAGCCAGACGGCGGTGTCCGGCGGGAGCAGGTCCTCGACAGGCCCGCTGGCGAGCAGCAGCCGGTCGTGGTCGGGCAGCGGCACCGCCGCATCGGAGAGGTTGACCAGGCAGGCGAATCCGGGCTCACGGGCGAAGGCGAGCACCCGCTCGGGGGCGGGCAGCCAGGTCAGCGTGCCGTCGCCGAGCGCCGGTTCGGCCCGGCGCAGCGCGATGGCCGCCCGGTAGAGCTCCAGCATCGAGTGCGGGTCGCCGGTCTGCGCCCGGACGGTGCGGTCCTTCCAGTCGGCCGGCTGGGGCAGCCAGGGTGCGGCCGTCGCGCCGTCGGGACTGAACCCGAACGGCGGGTCGTCGCCGGTCCACGGCAGCGGCACCCGGCAGCCGTCCCGGCCGGGGTCGACCCGGCCGGAGCGTTCCCACATCGGGTCCTGGCGCAGCTCGTACGGGATGTCCTCGACCTCCCAGAGGCCCAGTTCCTCCCCCTGGTAGACGTACGCCGCGCCGGGCAGCGCGAGGGCCAGCAGCGCGGCGGCGCGGGCGCGCCGGGTGCCCAGTTCCAGGTCGGTGGGGATTCCCTCGCGCTTGGCGGCGAAGCTGAACGTGGTGTCCGCCCGGCCGTAGCGGGTGACCTGTCGGGTGACATCGTGGTTGGAGAGCACCCAGGTGGCCGGAGCGCCGACCGGCGCATGGGCGCTCAGCGTCCCGTCGACGCTCTCGCGCAGCGCCGAGGCGTCCCAGGCGCAGCCGAGGAAGTCAAAGTTGAACGCCGCGTGCAGTTCGTCCGGGCGCAGGTAGTTGGCGAACCGCTGCCGGTCCGGCAGCCACACCTCACCGATTAGTGCCCGGTCGCCGGGATACTCGTCGGCGATCCGCCGCCAGTCGCGGTAGATCTCGTGCACGCCGTCGAGGTCGTGGAACGGGTGTGGCCGGTCCGGGATCGTCTCGGGCAGCGTGCCGTCCTTGACCAGCAGCCCGGCCGAGTCGATCCGGATGCCGTCGACTCCCCGGTCGAACCAGAACCGCAGGACGTCCTCGAACTCGGCCCGGACCCGTGGGTGGTTCCAGTTGAAGTCCGGCTGCTCGGGGGCGAACAGGTGCAGGTACCAGTCGCCGGGGGTGCCGTCCGGGTTGACGGTCCGGGTCCAGGTCGGGCCGCCGAACTCGCCGACCCAGTCGGTGGGCCGCTGGTCGCCGTTCGGGCCCCGGCCGGGGCGGAACCAGAACAGCTCCCGCTCGGGCGCGTCCGGCCCGCCGGCGAGGGCCGCCTGGAACCAGGGGTGCGCGTGCGAGCAGTGGTTCGGCACCACGTCGACGATGGTCCGGATGCCGAGCGCGCGTGCTTCTGTGATCAGCGCCTCTGCTTCGGCGAGGGTGCCGAACACCGGGTCGATGTCACGGTAGTCGGCCACGTCGTAGCCGGCGTCGGCCATCGGGGACGGGTACCAGGGGTTGAACCAGATCGCGTCGACGCCGAGCGCGGAGAGGTGGTCCAGCCGGGACCGGATGCCGGCGATGTCGCCGATGCCGTCGCCGTCGCCGTCGGCGAAGCTGCGCGGGTACACCTGATAGATCACCGCGCCACGCCACCACGGACCGCTGTCTGTTGTGGACACGAGCACCTGCTTTCTGCGTCGGGGCTATCCCTTGAGGCCGCCCGTGGTCAGGCCGGACATGATGTTCCGCTGAAAGATCAGGAAGAGGATGACGGTCGGGATCGCCGCGATGACCGAGGCGGCGATCACCACGTTCATCGGGGTGCCGCCGGAGAAGGCGTAGATGCCGACGCTGACGGTCCGGGTCTCCGGCGACGGCATGACCAGCTTCGGCCAGAGGAAGTCCTTCCAGACCGCCGTCACGGCGAAGATCGAGACCACGCCGAGGATGGGGCGCGACATCGGCAGGATGATCGACCACAGGGTGCGCAGCGGCGTGGCCCCGTCCATGACGGCCGCGGACATCAGCTCCTCGGGGATCGAGTCGAAGAAGCGTTTCAGCAGGAAGATGTTGAACGCGTTCGCGACCAGGGGCAGCCAGATCGCGAACGGCGAATCGAGCAGGTTGAGGTGCAGGATCGGCAAGTCGATCACGGTCACGTACTGCGGGACGATGAGGACCATCGCCGGGATCATCAGCGTCGCCAGCATCATCCCGAGGATCACGTTGCCGAACACCGGTCGAAGCTTCGACAGGGCGTACGCCGCAGCGGTGTCGAGGACGAGTTGGAAGATCAGCGCCCCGGCCGCGTAGTAGAACGTGTTGAACAGCAGTTTGGCGAGGTCCAGGTTGGTCCACGCATCGACGTAGTTGCGCGGCTGCGGATCCTTCGGATACAGCGATGGCGGGGTCTGCGCGATCTCCTGGCCGG
This sequence comes from Micromonospora sp. NPDC006766, assembly GCF_040636055.1. NCBI lineage: Bacteria > Bacillati > Actinomycetota > Actinomycetes > Micromonosporales > Micromonosporaceae > Micromonospora > Micromonospora sp. NPDC006766. Next base: position 64,195 of record NZ_JBEYIX010000004.1, read on the forward strand.
ACTTGAGCGCGCCGGTGACCATCCAGTAGAGCGGCCCGAGGAAGATGAGCGTGAACACCAGCACGACGACGGCGAGCAGCGTCCAGTAGATGGTCCTGCCGCGTCCCCGCCGGAGCTGGGCGGGTGAGATCAGTGTCCGGTTGCCGGAGTCCTGCGCCATGTCTCGCCGTCCTAGTCCTGTCGCGAGGTCAGCCGCACGTAGACGGCGGAGAAGCCGGCCAGCGCCACGAGCATGATCACGCCGAGCGCCGCGGCACCGTTGAGGTCGTTCTGGAAGAACCCGTGCTGGTAGATGAGGTACGCCACCGAGGTCGCGGAGTCCTCCGCGCCCGCGCCGTTGGCGAGGATCAGTGGCTCGATGAACAGCTGCATCGTGGCCACGATCTGCAGCATCGCCATGAGCGCGAGGATCAACCGGGTCTGCGGGATCGTCACGTGCGCGATCCGCCGCCAGATCCCGGCGCCGTCGAGCTCGGCCGCCTCGTAGAGGTCGCCGGGGATGTTCTGCAGCGCCGCCAGGTAGATCAGCACCGCGCCGCCCATGTTCATCCAGGTCGACGCGATCACCATCGCCGGCATCGTCATTCCGGGCGACTGCATCCACTCCGACGTCGGTAGGTGCAGCGCCCTGAGGATCGCGTTGAACAGTCCCGCGTCGCTGGGGTCGTACGCGTAGAACTTGAACAGGAAGAGCGCCGACGCCGGGGGCAGCATCACCGGCAGGTAGACCAGGATCCGCAGGTACCCCTGGGCGTGGCGGAACTCGTTGAGCAGGATCGCCACGAGGAACGGCACCGCGTACCCGAGGACGAGCGCGAGAACCGTGAAGTAGAAGGTGTTCTTCCAGGCGGCCCAGAAGCTGGGCTCGTGAATGATGCGGGCGTAGTTGTCCCAGCCGACCCAGGTGGTCTCGCCGCGCCGGGTGCGCTGGAAGCTCATCACGACGCCGCGAATCATCGGGTACCAGGAGAAGACGACGAAGCAGAGCAGCGCGCCGAGCAGGAACGCGTGCCCGGTGAGGTTGTCCCGTAGCTTGCGGCCGAGGCTGGCGTGCCGAGACCCGGCCGGGTACGGCGGCGCGGGGCGACCCGGTTTTCCGGTGGTGCCCGGGGCGGTGGTGATCGCCAAGACAACTCCTGCGGAAGTCGGTGGCCGGACGGTGACGGCGCGGGGTGGCGGCCGGGGGCCGGCCCCCACCCCGTCGGGTCAGCCTTCGGCCGACAGGAGTTGGTTGACCTTGTCCTCGGCCGTCTTGAGCAGCGCGTCGATGTTGGCGTTCGGGTTGGTCAGCACCCCGGACATCGCGGCGTCGAGCACCGCGTAGATCGCCTGTGCGTTACGCGGCTCGCCCTTGATCGGGACCGGGTTCGCCTCGAATACCGCGAAGTTGGCGGTGTCGATGTTCGCGTTCGCCTTACGCAGCTCGAGTTCCTGCTTCTGCGCGTCGCTGCCGTTGGTGAAGAGTAGCGGCTGGGGAAGGCCCACCGGGTAGTTCTGTGGCTTGGCCCGGGCGTAGTCGAACTGGCCCTTGCCCGGCGTCAGCTTCTGGTACGCGATCCACTTCAGACCGGCTTTGACCTGATCCGGGGTCAGGCCCTTCTTGAAGAAGTAGCCCTCGCCGCCACCGAGCGTCCCCTTCGCCGGGCCGTCCTGGCCGGGCAGCGGGCCCATCGCCCAGTCCTGGAACTTGCCCTGGAACTGGCTGACGATCGCCTGGGTGGTGTCCGGCGCGCCGATGAACATGCCGACCTTGCCCGCGCCGGCGTTGGTGAGCAGGTCGCCCCACTGGAGCAGTTGGCGGGCGCCCATGCTGTTGTCGCCGTACCGCATGTCCTTGAGGTTCTGCAGGACCTGCTTGCCCATCGCGTTGTTGAAGTCCGCCTTCTTGCCGTCCGGGGTCAGCACCTGGCCGCCCTGTGAGTAGAGCAGGGAGGTGAAGTGCCAGCCGCCGGTGTTGCCGGCGCTGTACTCCGCGTAGCCGGCGATGCCGTTGCCGAGCGCGGAGATCTTCTTGGCGGCGTCCCGGACCTCGGCCCAGGTCTTGGGTGGGTTGTTCACGTCGAGCCCGGCCTGCTGGAACAGGACCTTGTTGTAGACCAGGCCCATCGAGTAGTTCTTCACCGGGACGGCGTAGAGCTTGCCGCCGTCGGTGAAAACCTCCTTGAGTGCCGGGTCGACGCTGTCCCAGGTGGGGACCGTGTCCTTGTTGGCGTACGAGGTGATGTCCATCGCCTGACCGGAGTCGAGCACCTGCTGGAGATCGGTCATGTATCCGTAGAACACGTCGGTGACGGTGCCGCCGGCGAGGCGGGCGGTGAAGTCCGGCGGGTTGTTGCACTGCTCACCGACGCTGACGCTCTTGATGGTGATGTCGTGGTTCTGCCGCTGGAACTCGGCCACGTCCTCGTTCCAGTTCTGCAACAGCTCTTTCTGGGCGCCGACCGGTTGACAGTCGACGGTGATGGTGACCTTGCCGCTGGCATCCTTCGTCGCGTCGTCGCTCTTCGTGGAGCAGGCCGTGAGGCTGAGCCCCAGGCCGGCCATGAGCGCTAACGCCACAGCCTTCCGGTACTGCGGTACGGACATCTGTCCATCCCTTCGGGAACGGGTGTCTCCATGACCAGGTGTGAGTGGAGTCACTGTAATCAGGCAAACCGATTACAGCAAGGTTTCGATATGTGAATGAAAGGATCCGACTGCTTGGCGGAAGATCGCGACTGTCGGGTGAGCTGCTGGTGAGCCGGCAACGACGAAAAGGCCGTCGACCGCGAACAGCGGTCGACGGCCGGAGCGAGCCGGGTCAGCGGTTGGGGGCCGGAGCGGTGGAACCCCGTACCACCAGCTCGGGCTCGAACAGCAACTCGTCGTGCAGCACGCCGGCCCCCTCGATCTGCGTGACCAGCAAGTCCACCGCGGCCTGCCCCATCGTCTCGATCGGCTGCCGCACCGTGGTCAACGGCGGGTCGGTGCAGGTCATGAACGCGGAGTCGTCGAAACCCACCACCGACACGTCGGTCGGCACCGCACGACCCAGCCGCCGGGCGGCCCGGATCGTGCCCAGGGCCAGCACATCGCTGGCGCAGATGATGCCGGTCACGCCGCGCTCGACCAACTTGGTCGCGGCGACGCGCGCCCCCTCCATGGAGAAGCTGGAGCGCTCGACGTGTTCCAGCTCGCCGGCCCAGCCCGCGGCCCGGACCATCGCCTCCAGCTTGCGCCGGGACGGCACGTGCCCGTCCGGGCCGAGCACCATGCCGATCCGGTCGTGCCCCAGCGAGCGCAGGTGCCCGTACGCCTGCTCGACGGCGACCGCGTCGTCGGTGGACACCCGGGGGAACCCGAGTGCGTCCACGCCGGCGTTGACCAGCACCACCGGCAGCCCCCGGTCGGTGAGCCGCCGGTAGTGCTCGTGCGAGGCGTCGGCGAGCGCGTAGGACCCGCCGGCGAAGATGACCCCGGAGACCTGGTGGTCGAGGAGCATCTCGACGTAGTCCGACTCGGACACCCCGCCGATGGTGCGGGCGCAGAGCGCGGGGGTGAAGCCGCGTTGCGCCAGGGAGCCGGTCACCACCTCGGCGAGCGCCGGGAAGATCGGGTTCTGCAGCTCCGGCAGGACCAGTCCGACCAGCCGGGCCCGCTCGCCGCGCAGCTTGGTGGGGCGCTCGTAGCCGAGCACGTCGAGCGCGGTCAGCACGGCGGTCCGGGTCGCCTCGGACACGCCGCCGCGGCCGTTGAGCACCCGGCTCACGGTCGCCTCGCTGACGCCCGCCTTGCGGGCCACCTCCGTCAACCGTTTCGTCACGGCCGCCATCGTACTGGTCAGAAGTGCCTGAAAGATTTGAGCAAAGAGCCGCTTGAATATCGACAGCGGTCAGGAATAACATGAGCACGCCGCGCCGACGCCACGATCCCCTCCCCCGTCTCCCAGAGAGTGGGTAAGCCGATGCACCGGAGCGTGTCCGCAGCCATGGCGGGCCGGCGCCCGCGCCGCCCCCTCGCCCAGCTCGTCGTAGCCGCCACGACCGTCGCCCTCGCCGTGCCCGGCGCAAGCGCCACCGCGGCGGGCCGAACCGCCCCGGCCCCGGTGGTCACCCGCGCCGGCCTCGATCCGGCGCTGGTCACCGGCCGGGGCGCGGCCGTCGACTTCGTCGAGCTGGAGGCGGAGCACGCCCGGACGACCGGCGCCGTGATCGGGCCGGACCGGGCCGCCTACACCCTGGCCGGGGAGGCCTCCGGACGTCGCGCGGTCCGGCTCGCCCCCGGCCAGTACGTCGAGTTCACCCTGCCCCGGGCGACCAACGCGATCACCGTCCGCTACAGCATCCCCGACTCGCCGCGCGGCGGCGGCAGCACCGCGCCCCTGCACGTCACGGTCGGCCCCGGCCCCACCCGGACCATGACCCTGACCTCCCAGTACGCCTGGCTCTACAACCAGTACCCGTTCTCCAACGATCCTGACGCCGGGCTGCTGCACCCCGACTGGTGGATCACCGAGTGCTCCTGCGTGCCGGCCGACACCACCCCGTCGCCGACCATCACCAAACCCTTCCGCCCGCATCACTTCTATGACGAGCAGCGCCTGCTGTTGGGCCACACCTACCGGGCCGGCGAGACGGTCCGGCTGACCGCCCCGGCTCGCGGCGGCGCCGCGTGGACCGTCGTCGATCTGCTCGACGCGCACCTCGTCGCCCCGCCTCGGGTGGTGCCGGGCGCGGTGAACGTGCTCGCCTTCGGCGCCGACCCGACCGGACGGCGGGAGTCGGCCGACGCCTTCGACCGGGCCGTGGCGTACGCCCGCCGGGCACACCGCACGCTCTACCTGCCGCCCGGGACGTACCAGGTGAACCGGCACCTCGTCGTCGACGACGTGACCATCGCAGGGGCCGGCAGCTGGTACACCGTCGTCCGGGGGCGCGAGGTCGCCCTGCGTACCCCGACCCCCGACGGCTCGGTGCACACCGGCGTCGGCTTCTACGGCCGGGACGCGGCGGACGGCGGCAGCAGCAACGTGCACCTGGCCGACTTCGCGATCGAGGGCGACGTGCGGGAACGCGTCGACACCGACCAGGTCAACGCCATCGGCGGGGCGTTGAACCACTCCACCATCGACGGCCTGTACCTGCACCACACCAAAGTCGGGATGTGGTTCGACGGGCCGATGACCGACGTGCGGATCACCAACACCGTCATCGCCGACCAGATCGCCGACGGGGTCAACTTCCACACCGGCGTCACCCGCTCCTCCGTCTCGCACACCTTCGTCCGCAACACCGGCGACGACGGCTTGGCCATGTGGTCGGAGCAGAGCGCGAACGCGCACAACACCTTCGACCACAACACCGTGCAGTCACCGGTGCTGGCCAACGGCATCGCCCTGTACGGCGGCACCGACAACACGATCTCCAACAACCTGGTCGCCGACCCGGTCCGCGAGGGCAGTGCCATCCAGGTCGGCTCCCGGTTCGGCGCCGAGCCGTTCACCGGTCACCTGTGGATCACCGACAACACCACCGTCCGCGCCGGCGGCTACGAGCTGAACTGGAACATCGGCCTCGGGGCGATCTGGTTCTACGCCCTGGACGGCAGCATCGACGCCGACACCCAGGTGGTCGGCGACGCCTTCCTCGACAACACGTACAACGCGATCATGCTGGTCAGCGACTGGCCGGTCAAAGACCTGCACGCGATCAGCAACGTGCACTTCCGCGACATCCGGATCGACGGGACCGGCACCTCGGTGGTGAGCGCCCGCGCGTCCGGCTCCGCGTCCTTCGCCAACGTGGACGCCCGCAACGTGGGGGCGGTCGGGGTCAACAACTGCGGCTCGTTCCACTTCACCCCGGCCGGCTCGGAGTTCACCGTGACCGATCTCGGCGGCAACGACGGCGGGTGGCTCGTCCCCTGGCTGTTGCCCAACACCATCACCTGCGACGACCGGCCGCCGGTCGTGCCGCCGCCGGCGCCGGCGCGGTGGTGAGCGGTGCCCACCTGCGGCGGATCACACCTCGGCGAGCTGTCCGCGCAGTGTGGTGAGCGCGCGGGCGAGCAGCCGGGAGACATGCATCTGGGACACGCCGACCCGGGCGGCGATCTCACTTTGCGTCAGGTTGCCGTAGAAGCGCAGGGTGAGAATTTTCTGCTCCCGCTCGTCGAGCGTGGCCAGCGCCGGGCCGAGCGAGGCCCGCAGCTCCGCCAGCTCGTACTCGTTGTCCTCCGTGCCGAGGGTGTCGCCCAGCTCGGTGGCGCTGTCGCCGTCGCCGATCGGGGTGGACAGCGAGACGGCGTTGTAGGCGCGGGCGCCTTCCAGACCTTCGAGGACCTCTTCCTCGGTGAGGTCGAGGTGGGCCGCGATGTCGGCGACCGTGGGCGCCCGGTTGAGCGCCTGGGTGAGGCTGCCGTTCGCCTCAGAGATGCGCAGCCGCAACTCCTGAAGGCGCCGGGGAACCCGGATGCTCCAGGTGCGGTCGCGGAAGTGCCGCTTGATCTCGCCGAGAATGGTCGGGATGGCGAAGCCGGCGAAGTCGACGCCGCGGGAGGCATCGAACCGGTCCACCGCCTTGATCAGGCCGAGCGCCGCCGTCTGGGCCAGGTCGCCGGCCGGTTCGCCGCGGCCGCCGTAGCGCGCGGCGAGGTGGTTGGCCAGCGGCAGCCAGGCCTCGATGACCTGGTTTCGCAGGGCCGGCCGGTCCGGGTGCCCGTCGGGCAGCGCGGACAGTGCGGCGATCAGCTCGCTGGCCCGGGTCTCTTCGGCGGTCACCGCCGAGCGGTGCACCTCGGTGGTCGTCGTCGGCGCGATGGTCGTCGTGGTCATGTTGCCCTTCCTCTCCTGAGGGAGAACGGCGCCCTTCCAGGATCCATTCGTGCCAGACACCATAGACCAAACGCCACTGCCAGCTCAACCGAAAGGACGATGGACAAGGCGGACTCTAGCGCATGTTCGGCACCCCCGGCCGCGTTTCCCCTATTCGCGAGGGGCAGCCTGCTTCTCGCGGCGGGCGCCCCGGCGGGCCCGGATCACCCGAATCAGCACCAGCAGCACCACGAGGGCCAGCAGTGCCTCGCTGATCCAGCTGAGCCGCCGTTCCAGCAGCCGGTACGACGCCCCGAACAGGTATCCCGCCACCGCCACCGCCACCGCCCAGACCGCGCCGCCGGTCACGTTCGCGATCGTGAAGGCGCCGTGCGTCATGCCGCTCATCCCTGCCAGGCCGGGCACCAGTGTGCGCAGCGCCGCCACCCAACGGCCCAGCACCACCGCGAGGACGCCCCGGCGGCGGATCAGATCCAATCCCCGGCGTACGTCGGCCGAGCGGACGAGCCGGCGGGGCACCCGGTCGAGCAACCGAGGGCCATACCGGCGGCCGATCAGATAGCCGACCTGGTCGCCGAGCGCCGCCCCGGCGATCGCGGCCACCACCACGGCCCACAGCGGCAGCCGCCCCTGGTTGGCGACCACGCCGCCGACCAGCACCGCGATCTCCCCGGGCACGACCAGCCCGACGAAGGTCGACGCCTCCAACGCCGGAAGCAGGAAGACCAGGGCCAGGACCAGGGCCGGTGGCAGCACCGCCAGCACATTCAACACCCGGTCCATCCGCCGATTGTCACCCGCGGCCGGGCCGAATCCCCCCGAGGCAGCCCAGCTTCCGACAACCCGGCACGCGCCGATCAAGCTGGAGCACCCTCAGTCTCGGTTCACCCGAGCGGGACGAACCCTCGGATCGAGGAATGAACAACGGTCTCACCGGGGACAATGGGGCGAGGATGGGGGCGGTGACAGCGCCAGCGATCGGCCAGGCCCGCCGGACGTGCGCGGGACGGGGGCCGAACGTGGAGAACGGCACAGCCACCACCGCACCGCCCATCGGCGGCGCCGCGAGCATCTTCACCACCGCCGTGCCGGCCGACCCGGGCCAGCTCGCGCCCACCCGGGAGCGCCTGCGCGGCTGGCTGCACGCTTCCGGCGTGGCCGAGCGGGACGTCGAGGCGGTGCTCATCGCCACCGGGGAGGCGTGCGCGAACGCCATCGAACATGGCTACCGATTCGCCGTCGGCGAGAGCTTCACCCTCCGCGCCGAGCTGCGGAACGACCGGCTGGAGATCGAGGTACGCGACCACGGCGGCTGGCGGGCGAGCGCGAACGGGCTCGACGCGGACCGGGGCCGAGGGCGGCTGATCATGGCGCGGCTGATGGACGAGGCGACCGTCGTCGGCACCCCGGAGGGGACGACGGTACGGCTGGTCAAGCGCTTGTCGCGCGGCTGACGGTCACGGGCCGGGCGCCCGACGCGGGACACCCGGCCCGGGATGGTCAGCAGCCGATCCGGGCAACGCCGAGCGCCACGTCATCGAACCAGAGGGTGTCGGCCGCCCCGCCGTAGCTCTCCCAGCCGAGCTTGAGGTCGGTGAGCCGGGGCCGCCAGGTGCGGTTGTACCACTGCCCGTCGATATCGTGGGTCGGTACGCCGTCGGCGGTAAGACCGGCGACCGCGACGCCGTCCAGCCAAGTGCGCAACTGGCCGGCGTTCCCGTCCACCATGAACTCCACGCAGGACCAGCGACCGGTGGGCAGCGGCACGCTCAGCGCCACCCCGGCCGGGCTCTGCTCCGGCAGCGTGGCGTCGTCGGAGGCCCGGTTCCACTGGAGGGCCCGGTTCTGGCCGCCCATCCGAAGGTCCCGGTTGCCGTCCGCGGCATCGTTCATCGCGAGCAGCGTCACGTGGTCGACGGGGAGCGCGGTGGTGTGCCGGACCCAGAGCCGGCCGTAGCGAACCTGTCCGAGCGTGCTGAGGTCCCGGTTGGCCCGGATGAAGACGTGGTTGCAGTAGCCACCCGCGCCGTTGATTCGGATCGACCGGGAGCCGCTGTGCGCCGTGGTGGTGTCCACGGCGGCGACGCCGGCCCCGGCGCAGTCCGGCTGGACCACCGTCCAGTCACCGGTCGGGGTTGATCCGGTCTGGTTCTCGAAACCGTCGCAGAGCACCGCGCCGCCGCAGCCGGCCGGCGGCGTACCGGTCGGGGGCGCCGTCGACGGCGGAGCGGTGGTGGTCGGCGGGGCGGTGGTGGTCGGCGGGGCGGTGGTCGGGGGCGGCGTGGCGCCGTTGCACGGTACGCCGTTCAGGGCGAAGCCGGTCGGGGGCGGCGCGGCCGGGCCGACAGTGCCCTGCACGCCGAACTCGGTGGCGCCGCCCGCCGGCACGTTTCCGTTCCAGTCCGCGTTGCGGGCGGTGACGGTCTTGCCGGACTGACTGACCACGGCGTTCCAGCCGCTGGTGATCCGCTGATCACCGGGGTACGTCCAGGTGACCGTCCAGCCGTTCAGCGACGTGTCGCCCGGGGCGACGCGGACGGTGGCGGTGAAGCCGCCGGGCCACTCGTTCGGCTGGTAGTCGATCCGGCAGCCCTGAGCGGCAGTGGCCGGGCCGGCGGCCAGCGGGGTGACGACGGCGGCGGCGGCGGCGACCAGAGTGACCGCAGCTGCGACGAACGGGGTGAGACGGGCGCGGGAGATCCTCATCGGGGTCCTCTCGACGAACCGCCGGTCGGTGACCGACGGCACGAACGTGCGGGGACCTCGCGTGCCGACGCGCGCGACGGCGCGTACGGAATGCCCGGCTCGGGCTCGACGTGCAGCCGCCATAAGGGCGACACCCAACGGTCAATCTAGTCACTGTCGTCGATATGCCGCAAGGGGTGGGTCAGCCACGCCAGTCCTGCGGCGGCGATTCGCGAACCCGTCGAGGCGACGCTCGCCGAGTGGAAGACTGTGGGCAGGCGCCGAGGAAGGGATCCGCATGCCTGTCGACCGCTATCTCGCCGTCGCCGGTCCACGCGCGCTCCGCGAGGGCGAGGTCGCCGTGACCAAGCCGGGGCCGGGCCACGTGGTGGTCGACATCGCCTATACGGGGATCTGCGGCACCGACATCCACGGCTACACCGACGGGCACATGCTGCCGCCGGCGGTCTTCGGACACGAGTGGACCGGCTCGATCTCGGCACTGGGCGACGGCGTCGAAGGGCTGCAGGTCGGCCAGCGGGTAGTCGGTGGCGTGGGGCCGGCCTGCGGCCGCTGCCCCCAGTGCGTCGCCGGGCACACCCGCAACTGCGACACCGTGTTCGCCGAGGCCAACGGGGTCGACGCCGACGCGCCGGCCTACGGCGCCTTCGCCACGCGGGTGCAGGTCTCGGCACGGCGGGTGATCCCGGTCCCCGAGGGCCTTTCCGAGGTGGAGGCGGCGCTGGTGGAGCCAACCGCAGTCACCTTCCACGCGGTGCGGCGGGTGGCGGCCGAGTACGGCGCGATCACCGTGGTCCAGGGCGCCGGCCCGATCGGGCTGCTCACCGCCCAGAACGCGCGTAACGCCGGAGCCGGCCCGATGATCATCTCCGAGCCCTCGCCGGCCCGCCGCGCCCTGGCCACCAAGCTGGGGTTCCCCCACGTGGTCGAGCCTGCCGAACTCCGTACCGTGCTGGACGAGCTCACGCGCGGCCTGGGTGCCGACGTGGTCTACGAGTGCACCGGCGTTCCATCGCTGTTGCAGCCGTCGGCGGAGCTGGTGCGCCGGGGCGGGACGCTCGCATTGCTCGGCTATCCGCTGGAAAACTCGAGCGTCAGCTACGGCGACTGGCAGAGCCGCGAACTGACGGTGATCGGGTCCCTCGCCTACCACCACGAGGACTTCGTTGGCGCCATGCACGGGATCGCCGCAGGCCGGATCGACGTGGTGCCACTACACACCGGCACCTTCGGCCTGTCATCGCTGCAGGACATCCTCGAGGAACTCGATTCAGGCCGCAGCAAGCACACCAAGGTGCTGATCGACCCGAAGCAGCCGTAGCACGAGTGGTGGCTGATGCCGGAAAGAATATCGCTAGAAAATGGGCAAGGCGGGTGATCCAGCGTGGCCAGCTCGGGTGGCTCGGCCACGACGGTGGGTAGCCGGCAGCATGTGGGCTTCGTCGAGCTGTTCTTCGACGTGGCGTTCGTCTTCGCGTTCACCCGGTTCTCCGAACGCCTGGTCGAGGACTTCACCCTGCTGAACTCCTGGACGACGCTGGTGCTGATGCTGGCCATGTGGTGGCTCTGGTACCGAATGGTGTGGACGACCAACAGGTACGACCCGGACCGACCAGCCATTCAGCTCATGGTCATCCTGACCATGCTCGGCAGCCTGCTGATGTCGGCCGCGGTGCCCGCGGCGGCGCTCACCGAGAGCGGTGCGGTCTTCGCCGGGGTCTACGTCGCCGTCCAGGCGCTCCGCCAGCTCTGGCTCCTGCTGCTCGGCGGCAAGAACGGTTACCCGCCACTCGTCAACATCCGCATCCTCTTCTGGACAGCCATGTCGGCGGTGCCGTGGATTGCCGGGACCTTCGCCCGAGACGGCCCGCGGCTGGCCCTGTGGACCGGGGCGATCATCATCGACTACGGCGGAGGGCTGCTCGACTTCCCGACACCACGGCTCGGCCGCGCGGGGCTCCGGGGTCAGCCGATCTCGGAGGAGCATCTGACCGAGCGCTGCCGCCAACTGCTCATCATCGCGCTCGGCGAGGCGGTGCTGGCTTCTGGCGTCCAGTTCAGCCCGTACGGCTTCCAGCGGGACCGGACGGCGGCATTGCTGGTGTCGTTCTTCATCACGGTGCTGCTCTGGCAGCTCTACTACTACCGGGCGGGGGCACTGCTGCGCGCCGCCATCGGCTCGGCGTCGGCTCCCGCCCGCGTTGGCGAACTCGCGGCGTACGCGCACCTGGTCATGGTGATCGGCGTCAGCCTCAGCGCCGTGGGCGACACGCTGATCATCGCGCACCCCACCGGGCACTCCACGTGGGCCTCGGTCACGGTCATCTTCGGTGGTCCCGTGCTCTTTCTGATCGGGCGGAGCATGCTCGACTACGTGGCCTTCAGCCGCGTCTCCTGGTCCCGGCCAATCGGGGTTCTCCTGCTCGCCGCGCTGGCCCCGGCGGCGCTCCGGCTGCCACCGATCGTGGTCGCCATGATCGTCGCGGTGGTGCTGGCCGCGATCGCCCTGTCCAACGTCTTCGCGTGGCGGTTGGTCCCGCGGGCGCTCGCCCCGCCGCACACCCCGGCCCGTTGACCGAGCTGGCCGGGCGGCCGAGGTTCAGGTCAGTTAGACGAGCCGTACGGCCTCGGCGAGCACCGCCTCAGCTGGCGGTGTCACCCCAGACTGCCGCGAGCGGCGCGGTAGAAGCCGTCACGCCCCTCGTCGGCGCGGCGTATCAACTCAGGTAGCCCGGGACCCGTCTGCCTCCGTCGCCAGCGCGCGCTCGTGCACAACGTCGTCCCGCGGCGACGGAGCGCTCACTCGGCGAACCGGCTGAAGAGCTTGCCCGTCACCGATTTGGCCCGGCCGAAGGTCTCGTTGCCGAGGCGCACGGCGGCGCCAACGCCGTCTGCTCCTGTCTCGAGCGCCTTGTCCCTCACCTCCATGGCCGCGTCCGCCCATCGTCTCGCCTCCGATGACTGGCTCGCGCGCTCGATCCCGAGCCGCCCGTGGAAGTCGACGATGGCGGTCGAGACATGGTTGCTCGACTGCACCACAGCCGGGGAGTCCATCGGATGCAGCAGCACCTTGCTGTTGGCCGTGCCCGCAGCCGCAGCCATGCGATCCATCAGGTGCTCGGTGCACCGCGAGATGAGTTCCAGCCGGTTCTTCCTGGCAGCCTTCAGCCCGAGGCGATGCCCGTCCAACTCCCCTGGAGACGCGTCCAGCACCCGGTCGAGCTCAAGGACGGCGATCGCGTCCTGCAGTTGAAAGCAGCGAGCCAGGACAACGAGCCACTCCTGAACCTTGGACTCCGCTTCCTTGGCCGCCTTGGCGAGATCACCGATCGCGGTCTTGTGCTCCAACTTCTCCGCGAGCGCGTCGAGCTGACGCAACGCGTACGCCTGGGTTCGGGCGATCGTCATCGACGTGCCCTGCACCTTCGACCACGTGACCTCGGAGACCCGGCCCACCTGCTCCCGGATGGTCATGGCCTCCTCGATGACGAATCCCACCCCGATCATGTCCGCCAGCACAGCGTCTTCCTGGGCGCGGAGAACATCGTCGACCTTCTCGTCGATCGTGGCGAGATAGTCGGTGATCTCTTTCATGGTCTGTTGCATCGCAAGCTGCGCCATGATCCCCGCAGCACCAGCCAGAAGCGCCGGGTTGGTCAGAGGCGATCCCTTGACGAACTGGAGATTCTTGACGAATTGGCCGTTCTCTGCCCTCAGCGTGGCATGGGCGTTGCCGGAGACCGAGTTCGTGACCATCGGGAACTTTTCCGCGATCTTCGCGGACTCCTCGGTCAATTTCATCCAGCGACCCGAGTTGGCGGCGATCTCGGAACCTGCCTGTGCGGCTGCGGCCCCGGCACTGAGGGCAGGTCCGAGCCGATGCAGTCCGAGGTCCTTCGACGACAGCCCTTCAGAAACGAGGAAGCGTTCGACCGCCGCCGGGTCACCGATGACGGCCAGGCCATCGTCGTCACTGATCAGGTGAATCTCGTAATCCATCGTCGACTCCTGACGCGGGGAAAGGGTAAACAGCGAAGCTCTGCGCTGTGAGGTGCAGACGGTCGTCGGCCCAGCCGTCCTCCTGCTCGCGGGTAACGGACATGTCGAGTGGGCCCTTCAATGCTGGCAGTGGCTGCACCAGTCATGCAGCTTTGAAGACGGTGTCAAGGTGCCACTCGAGGAACTCGACGTTGGGCCGATCGACTCGCCGATCCGGCAACGCGATGACTGTGCCGGCCTTCGCGTAGAACTGGTCACCGTTGCCGAATTCGCTGCGCAGACGAGGGCTGACCATCAACCGGTACTTGGGATCCACGCCCAGGTAGCCCCGGTCGAAGAGGATGTGCACGTCAGACTTGAGCAGCAGGCCGTTGTCGATGCGGTGCTCCCCGCCTTTGGGAAGCGGCCGGATGTGAGCCGCCTGCAGCACCGGCTGGACCTTGTTGCCCGTGATGGCGCACCGCCGCCCGTAGGCACCCAGCACCACTGCCTTGAATGACTGCTGGCCCAAGCGCTGCGGCACGAGCCGCGGATCACCGTACACCGAACCGGGCCGATGCCAGGGCTCGCCGAGGTCCAACTCGACGGCCACTCCTAGGAGGCGGTGCAGCAAAAGGTCGAAGTACCCGGCTGCCGCCGGATCGGCGAGATCGTACGTCTTGCCCTGCACCACGTTGGACGCGAAGCCCGGAGGTGGGTCGGCAGTCGAGTCTTCCGGGAAGAAGACGCTGTCGCGGACGAAGATGCAGCCGATGATCGGATCTTCCTCGGGTTCGATCGGCTGCTTGCGGTAACGGCCGACGCTGCGGCGCATCTCATCGAGGCTGGCGACACCATTGGCCTCGCCGAACAACTCCCACGCCTCGGAAATTCTCAACTGGGTGAAACCGCTGAAGAAGCCACCGCCGACGATCCGGTTGAGCGGGTAGTGCGCCTTGAAGAAGAAGGGCTCACCAGGAGTGAGCGCGCGGAAGCTTCCACCGGAGGGCCGCCAGAAGTTGACCTCGGTCAGGCCGGGACGCGCGGCCAGAAACCGGTACCACTTCTCGTCCGTAACGCCGACGAAGGTCTTCACGTCCATCAGCGTGCAGCACAGTCGATCTTCCTGCTACCCCTGAACGGTCAAGGCTCCCTCATCCAGGTCTTGGCATCGGTGGCGAAGATTCCTTGCCCTGCTGACGCCCGGAGAGCTTCCAGCCGGGCATAGGCCATCTGCACCGTCCGGATGCGCCAGTAGTCCGGCTCTTCTCGCATGGCACTCCTCGCGTGGCACGGTGCGGTCGGCCCGCGAACAGGCCGACCACCCGGTCTGGTCAGCGGCCGGCGGAGAGGCTCCCGCAGTCGGTCTCGTCGGGCAGCAACGGCCGGAGGGTGACCGTCCAGCGCTTCCCGCCGGAGGTCCACGGGGTTGCCGCGTTGGCCTTGGTGGCGGCGTCGATCACCTGCTGTACGGCCGCACCGGTGACCGTCACGCAGCCCAGTTCGAGGCCGTCACCGAGGCTGGCGCCGGGCAGCGCGGGGCCGGGCCAGGGCACCTCGGCCTGCTTCTGATCTGCCTCGTTGGCGGCCCACGGCTGGGCGACGGCCGCAATGGCGGTCGGCTGGTACGGCTGCGTCGTGGTGCCCGTCAGGTTGGTCAGTTTCTCGGCGAAGGCGCGCAGCTTGTCGCGGGCGGCCCGCTGCTCGGCGGTCAGGCCGGAGTCGGGGCCGGTCGCCTCGTTGAGGGCGTAGACCTCCAACTCTTCGATGCCGACCGGGCCGCGAATGGTGAACCGGGTCGTGGCGAGGTCGGTGATCGACGGGGTGCCCAGATCGACGGCGGTGCCCACCCCGGCGGCGCGGGCCTGCTCGACCAGCTTCGCCACCTCGGCGGCGCCGATCTTCCCGACCTGGATGTTGGGCAGGGCCGGGCCGGGATAGATCAAGAGGACCGGCCCCTCGCTGATCACCCGGCCGTCGCCGTAGACGCTGACGCCGGGGAGTCGGGTGGCCGTCACGACGGGCGACACGTAGCCACCCGTGTAGCCGATCCGGACCACCGGCACGTCGGCGGGGTAGAAGGCTGCGCCAGCACTGTCCGCGGCGCTGGGTCCGACCTGCTGGGCGCAGGCAGCGGTGAGCAGGAGCAGCGGAACGACCGCTACCCACCTACCTCGAAATTTGGTCATGCCACTTCGACGCAGCCGGGAACCGGACGGCTCCCACCAATTTTCACCACCGCAAGTGCCCGGCACCGGCACCGCCCGCCCGCCCGCAGGCGAGCCCGCTACGGCGACGAAAAGTCACGCCAGGACGCTCAGGGCAGGCTCAGGGCTCCCGCATCCAGGTCTTCGGGTCGGTGACGAAGACGCCCTTGCCCTGCTGACGCCGGATGACCCGCAGGGCTTCGAGGCGGACGTATGCCAACTGCACGGTCCCATAGCTGACGCCATAGTCCTCGCGGGTCTGCGCGACCGACGGCAGCCGGTCGCCTGGCTTGAGCTTCCCCGACCTGACGTCGGCGATCACATCGTCGGCGATGCGGAGATATTCGGCTGATTCGGGCATGTCACTCCTCGCGTGGCACCCGAATTCGATCACAGCTCGAATACCTAAACAATGTTCTTTGACTTCCCTGTGTTCCCTAGTTAAGTTGGGTCCAGGTCGTCCTCGCGTGGCAACGAGTTCGGCTCATCCCCCTGGTCGGGGCGGGTGCGCGTGCCCGTCCCGACCCATCGGACTGCTCCGCTGTCGTACCGCTGAATTCAGGCTGCGGCGGCGGGGCCGTCCGCCTGCCGGCCGCGGCCGGCGTGCGGACGGCCCGCCCTTCCGCCTGCCCCGGAAAGGATCCGTCGTGGCCCAGGTGTATCGATCCGGCCAGCTCTACGGCACCGGCCTCCCGAACCGGTTGACCCCGCACGAGGTACGGACCCGCACGTTCGACCCGCGCCGCCGAGGCGTCGACCCCGATCAGGTACGCGAATTCCAAGCCCAGCTCGCCGACGAGCTGACCGACCTGCACCGGCAGATTCGCCTGCTCACCGAGGAGAACGACCGGCTCAAGCGGGCCCTGCGCGACTGGCAGACCATGCACGCCCGCGAGTGCCGCCCACCGAACGAGGGCCACTGGTGACTGCGCGGCCGGAACCCGGCAACCTGCTGAGGGTCGACGGCGACGCCTCCGTGCAGTTCGCCGGCGACCGCGCCCTCACCTTCCGCGTCGTCTCCGTCTGCGACCGCCCGACCTACCACGGCTGGATCTGGCTCACCGGCTACGTGATCAACCAGCGCGGCACCGCCACCGCCAAACGCGAAATCTACGTCCAACTCGCCGGCCTGCGCCCGGCAACCGCCGCCGGCCCGCCGGCACCGAACGCCAACCGGTCGAGCCGTGTCTCGTCCGACGGTCGACGGCCTGCCCAGCTCAGCTGAGCAGGAACGCGGTAACCGCCTCAGCCACTTCGACTGGGCCCTTGTGGTGCGGCCCGACGTGGTCCAGCTTGGGGAACGTGTGGACCCGCGCGGAAGGTAGTACGTCGGTGAGCCGGTCGAAGGCCGGGGCCACGTGCGGCAGGTTGCTCTTGCCACCCGCCATCAGCAGGACGTCCGCGGACACCTCGCGATAATTGGCGTAGCTGTCGTCGAGCCGGCCGATCTCCTCGTGCTCGTGCAGGTTCGCCTCGAGCAGTTGGACTACCTTCGCTCGCTGTTCGCCGCGGAACGCCAGGCGCAGGATCGCGGACATGAGCCACCTGGGGTTACGGCGCGCCGCTGCCGGACCGGTGCCGATGGCGAACGTGGCGAACGCGTCGATCGGGCGGCCCTGCGCGAGATACCGGCGGTATTGCGGGATCCAGTCCATCGGGATCAGACCCTGGACGCTGACACCGGGCTCGTACACTGCCAGCTTGGCGATGCCCTGGTCACGCCGGGCCGCCTCCAGCGCCACCAGCCCACCGTAGCTGTGGCCGAAGACGTATCGGGCGCCGGTGGCGGCGCGTACCGCGGCGAGGTCGTCACACTCGGTCAGGATGCCGTAGTCGGGGCCCTGCGGGCCGCTGCCGCCGCGCCCGCGCCGGTTGACGGTGTGCACGGTGAAGTGGGGCGCGAGCGCGGCGGCCAGCGCGGCGTAGTCGTCGGCGTCGTTGAGCGCGCCGGGCACGAGCAGGATCCCCGGGCCGGTTCCGCTGGTGTGGTAGCTGATGGTGGTGCCGTCGGCGGAGCGGACGGTCCGCGCGTCGAGCGCGGCAGGCACGGCGGTCATGGTGGACTCCTAACGGTAGTCGTGGGTGTCGCGGCGGGCGGGCCGGGTGCCGCCGCCGTCGAGGGCGGCGTTCAACCGCCGGGTGTGGGCGAAGTAGGTGTCGAACGGCACGCCGCTGGACTCGACCAGCTCGGTGAGCCGCTGAATCAGCTGCGAACCGGCACGGTCGACCAGCGCCCGGCCGGCGTCGGTGAGGGCGATCTGTCGCCGGTTGCCGCCGGCGGGATCGGGCACCACGGTGAGCAGCCCGGTCTCGGCCAGGGCAGCGACCATCCGGCTCACCGACGGCTCGGTCACCGCCAGGCTGTCGGCCAGCGCCCGCTGGGTGGACACACCCAACTCGCCGACCATGACCAGGACCATGAACCGCCGGTACGACAGGCCGTGCTCGCTGCGCAGGATCCGATCGCCGGCACGCTCCAGGCGGGACACCAGCGTGTGCAGCTCCAGGCCGAGGTTCTTGGTGTGGTTCATGGATACACCTTAGCAAACTAAGTTAGGAACGCAAGTTACTGTTGGGGCATTTTCCGATCCGGTCCGCTTGCCGGCCGGACCGTCGACATCAAGACCTACGGCGACGCGTTCACCGGCATCGACATCAGCCCGGGGTGAGTCGTGCTCAGGCCAGCCTTCGGGGAACGACAGTGCGGGCACGGCGAGTGGCCAGGATGGCGAGGGTTTCTTGGCGTACGTCCTCGACCTCGTGCACCAGCCGACGGCGGGCGAAGTGGACGACCAGGATGCCGCGGGCGGCCAGCTGTGCGTCACGACGCAGGTCGATCTCGCGTTGGCGGGGGTCGCCGTGGGTAATGGCGCCGTCGAGTTCGATGTTGACGCGTTCCGGCTCGGCATAAAGGTCGAGATAGACCGTACGCGAGCCGAGCCGGATCGGCGCCTGCCGTTGAAACACCGGCATCCCCGGACCGGTGAAGACGTGCTCGTGTCCCCAGATCTCCAGCGGGCTGCGGCAGCCCTCGGCCAGCCTCGTGAGCAGCGTCCGGAACGCCGCCCGATCGTCCAGCTTCGGCGCGCTCCCCAGGGCCGCCGCCAGCCGCTCCGGCGTGGTCAGCCGGCCGTTGACCGCCCCGATGACCGGCACCCGCCGCTCATCGGGCGGCAGCGTGGGCCAGGAGTCGACGAGAGTCTGCTCGAGGCGGGTCACCGCCATGCCCTGCCGAACCACGACGTGCGGCGGCTCAAGCATGAAGCCCTGCTGTCGGTGCACGACCACCCCGGGCCGGCTGCGGATGCCCACGCCGGCCGGTACGTTCAGGTGCAGCAGGTCGCCAACCTCCTGCCGGTGCAGCCCCCAGACTGCGAGGGCGCTGAGATGACTGAGCGCACCGCGGCCGTCGGCCCAGGCAAGAGCCGCGCGGCGCCCCTGTGCGGGGTCGAGTTGGCTGAGGGCAGGGCCGGTTCCCCGTCGGCTGTCCAACAGGTACGCCGCCGCGAACACCTCGGGCAGCACCCGCACCAGCTCCCCACTGCGGCACGCCCATCGCAAGGTCGACTCGGGAACCACCTGCACGGCTGCCGCCCGGATCACCAGCCCGCCACTTCTCGTCACCAGCTCCGTCAGCACAGGATTCACGCCTGCGACCGTGTCGCCCTGGCCGGCGGGCCGGCAACCACGAATGCCCCACCTGTGGACACCCACCCCCGCTGTGAACAACCCCCACGGCCCGCCGCCGCTCTGCTATGGCGAGCCGTGATCGTTGACGCCTTAGCTGCGCAGCCGTCGGCGTGTCGCACCACCCAGCCGCCAAAGATCAGGCGGAGCGTGGGGCGGGGCCAGACCGGACGTCGCTCAGCGGGAACTAGCGCCGCTGAAGGGTTTCGGTCACCGCCTTGGCGTCGAAGCGGGCCGGGTCGAAATCAGCCGGGCTGTCCAGGCCCAGCCAGTCCAGCCGGTCACCGTGCTCCGGGTGGGTCGGGTCGGCGAGGACCTCCACCAGCTCCGCGTACCCCCTGACGCCGCCGCAGTCCTCCGGCGGCGCGGCCCGCCGCCCGCCGACACAGCGCGGGTACGCCACCGACGCGTCCCGGTCGAGGACCTTCTCCACGACGATGTCGTGTTCCCAGTCGTCGCCGAAGTCGTACGTGTAACGCAGCTTGTCCCCAGCGGCGGGGGCGACCTGTTCGAGGGTGACCCGCGACTCGGCCCGGTGGCCCAGCTCCGCGTTGGGGCGGCCGAAGCTGCCGTACGCGGTCTCGAAGACGTGCAGGTGGCTGTCGTCCCAGTCGAAGGCCGACTGGATCAGCTCGTGCAGCCGGGCCAGGCTGACGTCGGCCGGCACCTCGAGCCGCCGCCAGATCGGCGGGCGGGCACCGCGCAAGCCCACCTTGATCTGGTAGATGGGTGCCGGGCCGGCGGACTTCTTGCGCTTCGGGGGCAGGCTGGCGGGGCGACGCTGGGCCGGCACGGCGTCGCCCCGCCCGGCCGGGCGCATCAGGTCGCGCAGCGAGAAGATCGACGCGACGTCCAGTTCGCCGCCCTGCAGTTGGCCTCGCTGCCGTTGCCGAGGCGCGGGCAGCGTCCGGAGCCGGCTGCGCAGCAGCAGGGCCAGTGCGGGGTAACCGGGGCCCTCCTCATCGACGGGTTCGTCGCGCGACTCGGGGTCGAAGCGGTCGTGCTCGGCGCGGGCGTCCAGCGCGCCCTCCACGGCTTGGCGGAAGTCCGCCGGCGCCAGCGTCTCCGCGGTCACCTCGACGCCACCGGCGCGCAGGTCGGACAGGAGCGCCTCGCGCGCGTCCGGCCAGTCGTCCGCGTCGAGCCACAGGATCTCACCGGCGCCGCCGCAGTCGCAGTCGTCCAGGGCAACGCCGATGACGTGCGACCGGCCGGCCCGCTGAAACCGGCCGACCAGTAGGAACGGGTACCCCTCCGGGTCGGCGAAGCGGATGCACTCCTGCACGGTGACCGGAGCGTCCAGCTCGGCGAGCCAGGGTGGCGCGCCGACACCGGCGTCGGCGAGTCGGCGAGCCGCCGCGGTCGCGTTATGGCGGGTCTCGCCGTCGCAGATCGAGGCGAGGGCGGCCAGCATGGCTCGCGCCTCCGGGCTGGCCTGCGCCTCGAACGTCGGCACGAACAGTTCCCGCAGCGCCACGTCGAAGTCGTCGCCGAGGTTGGCCCCGATCGCCACCAGCGTCGCGGCGACGAGCTCCAGCTCGACCGAATCCGCCATGGCGTCGATGTCGAGCGCCGTCGGGATCAGCTCGGCGATGTCCGGCACCGGCTGCTCTCCGGCGCAGTACGGGCAGTCGCACTCCTCCTCGGGGGCGCCGACCACGACGAGCGGCGCGCCGCTCCGGACCGTGCGTTTTTTGATGTTGCGACGCCGATTACGACTCACTGGACTCACACCGCACAGTCTGCCGCATCCCATCGGTCCGGCGGCGACCCGGCACACCGACGGTGCTCCGGCGGTCGGCCAGGAAGCGGACGACCAACCCGACGCGCCGCAAGCCATCGGGCTGAGCGCGGCTGCGGGCGGGCGGGGGTCCGTCTTGTTAGCGTGGGTTGAGGTTCGTCACCATCGACAGGTATCGGCTGGTTCGCGCCGACAGCGCGACACCCCTCGACCAGCCATCAGCGAGCCGGGCGCTGGCACCGGCTGACGGTGCTGAGGGGGGTTCAGATGACCGACGCGCCGGGCGGGCAGGTGCCCTCGCCGAGCCGGTGGCCACGGTGGACCGACCGGGGGCGGAAGCTGGCCCGCGCCGCCGGCCCCCGTGTGCAGGGCGCCCTGCGTATGTTGTGGGCCGGCCTGCTGCCGCTGCTGCAGAAGCTGTGGGCGGCGGCGGACGGAGACGTCCTGTCTCCCGCGCCCGACGTGGGGCTCCGGCTCGAACACCGGGAGATGTACGGCCCGATCCGCGTACCCGCGAAGGGACATGTTTTCTCCTTCACCGTCCGTCCCGTCCTCACCTGGTCGGCGACCGGCCTGCGGCAGGAGGCACTGGCCTGGCGCGCGGGCCAGTTCCGGCCCGCGGTGATCCAGCGGTTGCGGCGCCTCGCCGGGGACCGGGCGCGCGAGGTCGCCCCGCACCGGGCGGGTGATCTGGCGGTGGCGCTGCAGGCGGCGCTGGACGCGGAGCCCCCGTGGACTTACGGACCCGCCGGCCTGGAGGTCGAGTGCCGGCCGGAGGTGTGGTCGGTGCAGCACGACGATCGGGTACGGGAGGCGCTGCAGCCACACTGGGACCGCCTGATCGAGTTGGAGTGCGAGTACGAGCTGTACCTGTCCCGGGCCCGGTACGCGGAGGAGCTGAACCGGCGGTGGGTGGCGCTCCTGAACGAGCTGGTCGACGATCCCGCCGGCGGTGAGGAGGCAGCGGCGATCACCGAGGAGCTGACCCGGGCGCGGCGGCACATGGCCACGGAGCAGCGGGCCGCCGCCGAGTGGAGTGCGGAACTCCTGCGGGACCGGCGGCGCTTCGACCGGATCTTCGAGCCGTTCAGCGCCATCCCCATCGTTCCGCAGCAGGCGGCCGGCCCCGCCGGAGACTCGTCGGAGCGCGCGCCGAGGGCGAGGTCAGCCGAAGGGGCCGGGCCGGAGTCGGGTCAGGACGATCGGGGCTGACGCCGCCCGGCGCCGGTCCGGGTCGCCGGGGTCGCCCGCCGATTACGCAGGAAGGTGCCCAGCCCGAGCCGGTCCTCGGTGGCCAGGAACGCGCCGCGCGCCATGAGCAGGGTCTCGTCGGCGTGTGCCAGGCAGCCCCACACCGTGTCGCCCCACGAGTCGGCGAGTTTCACCTCGGCCGGCTCGGAACACGTCTCGCCGCGCGGGCCGCCGATCTGGCAGCGGGCCGGCGCGCCGCCGCGCCGGCTGACCTGCTTGGCGGCCTCCTGGATCAGCGAGAACCGGGCCGCCTGGCCGTCCTGCGGGCCGCGGGCCTGCTCGGGTACGGCCCGGCGCTGCCCGAAGACGACCACGTTGCCGTCGGGGTCGGTGGTGCGGCACTCGCCGCCGGGGGCGTGCTCGGGATGTCCGGTCCGCTCGACGGCGTACCCGGCGGCGGTCAGGCGGCCGATCGTGGCGGTGAGGTCGTCCACGTAGAGGTAGAGGAGCAGGGGCAGCTCGACGGTGATCAGGCGCGGGGTCACCGCGGCCAGCAGCAGGGCCAGTTCCCCGCACCGCAGGTATGACCAGCGGGATTCTCCGTCGCCGCCGTTGCGCAGCTCGGAGTAGCCGAAGACCTCGTAGAACCGTTTCGCGGCGTCGGCGTCCGCGACGTACAGCACCGGCACCTGCGCCTGCACTCCGTTTTGCACCGCACCACTGTACCCGTTACGAAGTTCAAATCACGTCTTGGGGATCAGGTTTTGCGGTGCGTGCGAATGGCCGCCCCGCTCGCGGCCGGGCGGCGGCCCGGCCGCGAGGCGACCGTCAGCGGCGCGGGTGGGCGAGGAAGAAGTCCCAGCTCAGGCCGCTGGCGTCCGGGCCGGACGGGTCGCCGTAGAGGCTGCACGAGCAGCCGCCCGGGTAGGCGTGCCCGGCCCCGTCGATCAGGTACTTCTCGATCAGCACGGTGCCGTCCGGGCCGCGATGGATCGAGCGGGTGTAGGTGCGACCGCCAGGGACCTGGCCGCGTTGGACAAGGCTGGGGGTGGCGGAGACGTCGTCGTTGTCCCGCCCGTCGATGGCCAGGTCGTCGGTCTGCGCCCACTGCCCGACGATCCGGTCGGCGGTGACCGGGGGCACCACCAGGTCGGCGGTGCCCTGGAAGATCAGCACAGGCACCGGTCGGGCGCGGCTGCCCATCTCCCGGTACGCGTCGAGGCCGGCCTGATCGGGCGTACGGAACCGGAGCAGGTCGCACTCGTACTCGCAGCCGGCGACGATGGCCGCGGCGGCGTACAGGTCGGGGTAGGTGACCGCCATGATGGTGGACAGCACCGCGCCGGCGGAGACGCCGGTGACGTACACCCGGGCAGCATCCACGGTGTAGCGGGAGCGCATCAGGTTGGTGATGCCGGCGATGATCGATGGCTCGCCCAGGCCGCGGTGCTGGTTGACGGTCAGCGGCCAGTTCCAGCACTTGGCCGGGTTGGCGAGGGCGGTCTGGTCGGGGAAGACGACCAGGAAGCCGCGTCGTTCGGCGAGCGCGCTCAGCCCGGTGAGCAGGTCGAAGCCGACGTCGTTCTCGGTGCAGCCGTGCAGCGCGACCAGCAGCGGCATCGGCGTGCCGGACCGGTAGGTCGAGGGCACGTAGCCGTGGTAGTCGCGGGCGCCGGCGAGGCTGGTGTAGACGCCGGCGAAGTAGCTGCCGGTCGCGGCGTGGGCGGGGGCGGCGGGGGCCGCCACCAGGGCGAGCAGGACGGCGAGGACGGTGGCGGCGACGCGGCGGGCCCGGGTGGGGCGGCGCCGCGCGGGAACCGGATCGGGCATGACCGTGCTCCTCTGCTGGGCGGGGGTGGCTACCGATCGTTCGGTTGGAAAAGTGATGGTGGTCACTATCCGCGCGGTGCACTACGGTGTCAACCAATCGTTCGGTTGGATGCCTCGAAGGAGCGCCGCCCGGTGACGCACATCGCCTGGGAACCCCGTCGGCTCACCGCCGTCGCCGCCGACCTGCCCGAGGGTGTCACCCCGCCGGGCACCCGGGGGCGCATCCTCCAGGCGGCGCTGAAGCTCTTCGCCGAGTACGGCTTCTTCGGCGCCTCGATCCGGGACATCGCCCGGGCCGTCGGCATCAACTCGGCCACCCTCTACGCGCACTATCCGAGCAAGGAGCACCTGCTGGCCGAGCTGATCCGGCTCGGTCACGAAGAACTACGGCAACGCCTGCGCCAGGCGTACGCCGAGGCCGGCGACGACCCGGCCGCCCAGCTCGCCGCGCTGGTCCGGGCGCAGGTGCTGGTGCACACCGATTACCCGTTGCTGGCCCTGGTCGCCAACAACGAACTGCACGCCCTCTCCCCGGATCGCGCCGCGCCCGCGCTCGAACTGCGCGCGGAGGCACGGCAACTGATGCTGTCCGTGCTGGACCGGGGCGCCACCGCAGGCGCGTTCGACGTCGCCGACGTGGCCCTCGCCGGCATCGCGATCGGCAGCCTCGGCATGCGGGTCGCCAACTGGTTCGGCCCCGACCAGCCGTACACCCGTGAACAGGTCGCCGACACCTTCGTCGGCTTCGCCCTGCGTCTCGTCGGCAGCCCACTCCCCCACGGCTGACCGGCACCCCTCACGAAAGGTTGCCCGATGGAACAGGTGAAGATCGAGGTACCGGACGGCGCACTGACAGCTCTCCGGTTCGGCACCG
Source organism: Micromonospora sp. NPDC006766 (assembly GCF_040636055.1). Lineage (NCBI taxonomy): Bacteria > Bacillati > Actinomycetota > Actinomycetes > Micromonosporales > Micromonosporaceae > Micromonospora > Micromonospora sp. NPDC006766. The sequence goes on from NZ_JBEYIX010000004.1 coordinate 89,220, forward strand.
GCCCGAAGATCGCCGTCGCCGCGCACGGCATCACCGCCTCCGGCATGGCCTACCGGTCCGTCGCCCGGCGGTTGCCCGAGGACTGGAGCCTGATCGCGCTGGACCTACGCGGTCGGGGCGGCAGCGCCGGGCTGCCCGGCCCGTACGGGATGACCCGGCACGCCGAGGACATCTGCGCGGCCGCCGTCCAGTTCGGCCAGGGCCGGCCGGTCGCGCTGGTCGGCCAGTCCATGGGGGCGTACGCGGCCCTGCGCGCCGCCGCCCGCCGGCCGGAGCTGTTCACCCGGCTGGTGCTGGTCGACGGCGGGCTGCCGCTGCCGGTGCCGGTCGGGGTCGACCCGGACGTGGTGCTCACGGCCACCCTCGGCCCGGCCATCACCCGGCTCAGCGACACGTTCCCCTCGGCGGAGGCGTACGTCGACTTCTTCCGGGCCCACCCCGCACTGGCCGCCGAGTGGAACGACGACATGGCCCAGTACGTCCGCTACGACGCGACCGGCCCCGAGGGCGCGATCCGCTCCCGGTGCAACGGGGAGGCGGTCCGCCAGGACGGCCGGGACCTGCTGGTCGAGGCCGACTCGTTCGGGGCCGACCTGGTCGGGCTGGCCGTGCCGGTGGCGCTGCTGCACGCCCCGCGTGGCATGTTCGGCCAGGCGCCCGGGCTGCTGCCCGAGGAGGTCGTCGGGCACTGGCGCAAGCGGGCGCCGCACCTGGTCACCGAGTTGGTCGATGCCAATCACTACACGATCCTGATGACCGATGGCCCGGCGACCGCTATCGTCCGTCACCTGACCGCCGAGTGATGGAGGAAAGATGACGAACCTCGCCTCGAACCTGGTCGACTCGGCCGCGCGTTCGCCGCAGCGGCCGGCGCTGAAGCTGGGCGATCGGACGGTCAGCTACGCCGAGTTGGACGACGCCTCGGCCCGGTGCGCCGGCTACCTGCGGGCACACGGGGTGTCACCCGGTGACCGGGTGGCGCTGATGTTGCCGAACGTGCCCGAGTTCGCGGTCGGCTACTACGGGATCCTGCGCGCGGGCGCGGTGGTCGTACCGATGAACCCGCTGCTCAAGCCGCGGGAGGTCGACTACTACCTGGCGGACTCCGGGGCGCGTGGCATCCTCGCCTGGCACACCACCGAGCAGGCCGGCGTCGACCGGGCCGACGGGGTGAGCATGGCGGTGACGCCCGACGGTTTCGCCACGCTGCTGGCCGAGCACGAGCCGGTGGCCGGGTTCGTCGAGCGCGACGGCGACGACACCGCCGTGATCCTCTACACCTCCGGCACCACCGGGCAGCCGAAGGGCGCCGAGCTGACCCATGACAACCTGCGGCGGAACGTCGACGTCACCCGGACCACCCTGCTCGGGCTGGGCCCGGAGGACGTGATGTTCGGCGGGTTGCCGCTGTTCCACTCGTTCGGCCAGACCGTCGCGCTGAACTGCGCGGTCGCGGCCGGGGCGTGCCTGGCCCTGCTGCCCCGCTTCGACGCCGCGCAGGCGTTGGCGACCATGGTCCGCGAGCGGGCCACCGTCTTCGCCGGTGTGCCGACCATGTACGCGGCGCTGCTGGCCACCGCCGGCGCGGACGAGCCGGACCTGTCGGCGCTGCGGACCTGCGTCTCGGGCGGGGCGGCGCTTCCGGTGGAGCTGCTGCGCCGGTTCGAGGAGAAGTTCGGCTGCGTAATCCTGGAGGGCTACGGGCTGTCCGAGACCTCCCCCGTCGCCTCGTTCAACCATCCGGACCGGGCGCGCAAGCCGGGCACCATCGGCACCCCGATCGAGGGGGTGGAGATGGACGTGCGTACGACCGACGGCACGCCGGCCCCCACCGGTGAGGTCGGCGAGATCGTCATCCGCGGGCACAACATCATGAAGGGCTACTGGCGGCGGCCGGAGGCGACCGCCGAGGCGATCGTCGACGGTTGGTTCCACAGCGGAGACCTGGGCACCCGGGACGCCGACGGCTACTACCGGATCGTCGACCGGACCAAGGATCTGGTGATCCGCGGCGGCTTCAACGTCTACCCGCGCGAGGTCGAGGAGGTCCTCTACGAGCACCCGGCGGTCGCCGAGGCGGCGGTGCTGGGCGCTCCGCACCCGACGCTCGGCGAGGAGGTGGTGGCGGTGGTCGCGCTGCGGCCCGGGGCCTCCGCCACCGGCGAGGAACTGCGGGAGCACGTAAAGGGGCAGCTCGCCGCGTACAAGTATCCCCGTCAGGTGTGGATCGTGCCGGCCCTGCCGAAGGGACCCACCGGCAAGATCCTCAAGCGGTCCATCACCGTCCCGCCGCCCGAGGCCGGCTGACCGCCGATCCGTCGCGGTGACCGCCGCCGAGGTCACCGCGACGGCACCCGCCGCCGAGGGCGGGTCAGGCGGGTCCGGCCGTACTGCGCGCGGAAGGCCCCACTGCAGGGCGGCGTCGAGATCGGGCGCGGTGATGGTCGTGATGCCGCCCAGGTGCTCCCTGCCCCCGACGAACGGCCCATCGGTGTGCTGATCAGGTACCCGCGCACATCGGGTGTTCGGACGAAAACCGAGTGATGATCTTCCATCTATCTATTGAAATTTCCCTCCATGCTATGTCCTAATACTGACAGTTCCTTTCACCCCCGCCGCACCGCGGCGAACCCCCAGGGAGGAAAGATGAAGCGTCACCTGCGAACGGTGCTGCGTACGGCCGGCGCCGCCCTGTTCACCGCGGTCGCCGTGGCCGCCTCGACCCTGGTCGGCGCGACGCCCGCCAGCGCCGCGCCGGCCGGCCTGCCCGGCATGGACGTCTCCAGCTGGCAGGGCAACGTGAACTGGCAGGCCGCCTGGAACAACGGCGCCCGGTTCGCGTACGTGAAGGCCACCGAGGGCACCGGCTACACCAGCCCGTACTTCGCCCAGCAGTACAACGGCTCCTACAACGTGGGGATGATCCGGGGCTCGTACCACTTCGCGCTGCCGGACCGGTCCAGCGGCGCCGTCCAGGCCGACTACTTCGTCAACCACGGCGGTGGCTGGTCCAAGGACGGCAAGACCCTGCCGGGCGCGCTGGACATCGAGTACAACCCGTACGGCGCGACCTGCTACGGGCTGAGCCAGGCCTCGATGCGCAGCTGGATCGCCTCGTTCGTCAACCAGTACTACGCCCGCACCGGCCGGTGGGCGACCATCTACACCACCACCGACTGGTGGAACACCTGCACCGGCAACACCTCGCAGTTCGCCGCCAACAACCCGCTGTGGATCGCCCGCTACTCCAGCAGCGTCGGCACCCTGCCGGCCGGCTGGGGGACGTACTCCTTCTGGCAGTGGGCCGACTCGGGCGTCTTCCCGGGTGACCAGAACGTCTGGAACGGCACCATCGACCGGCTCAAGGTGCTGGCCTGCAACGGAAACTGCTGACCCGCACCGGTGGCGGGCCGCTGTTCGGCTCGGCGCGTCTGACGCCGCGACCCGGAGCAGCGACCCGCCACCGGCGGCGTCCGTACCTCTCCAGGAGGCCCCGATGTCCCTCCCCGTCCCCCGCCGGACCGTGCTGCGCGGCGCGGTCCTGCTCGGCGCCGCCGCCGGCGCCACGGCGTTCACCCAGTTCGGCGACGACGGCGGCGCGCGGGCCGCCGCCACCCGGGTTGACCAGCCAGAGATCGCCAACTGCGCGACCTGGGGCGCCCGCCCGCCCTCGTCCAACGTGAGCGTGGTGCAGAGCAAGCCCAACAAGATCATCATTCACCACACGGCGTTCCCGAACACCACCGACTACAGCCTGGCGCAGGCCTACCGGAACTCCCGCGACATCCAGAACCTGCACATGGACACCAACGGCTGGCTTGACTCCGGGCAGCACTTCACCAACAGCCGGGGCGGCTTGCTCACCGAGGGCCGGCACGGCAGCCTGTACGCGCTGCTGCACGGACAGACGATGGTCCAGGGCGCACACTGTGTCGGGCAGAACAGCACGGCCATCGGCATCGAGAACGACGGCATCTACCTCGACGTGCAGCCGCCGAAGGCGCTCTGGGACAGCCTGGTCTGGTTCTGCGCGTTCACCTGCCAGCAGTACGGCATCCCGCCCAGCGAGATCTACGGCCACAAGGACTTCAACAACACCGAATGCCCCGGCCTCCTCCACGCCCGCCTCCCCGAACTCCGCACCGCCACAGCCACCCACCTCAACGGCTAACCCCCCACCCGTCGATCATGGAGTTGTGGTGTCCGTTCAACTCCCATTGGTCGCCTTTGTGAACCACCACAACTCCATGATCGACGCCTGAGCCAGTGGTGGCCAGCAGCCATCAGGGGCGAAGGCCGGCGGCTCACCGACCGGGCGGGTAACGTGCTGCGGCGTGACCGCAACACCGCACTCGTACTGCTCACACTGCGGCGTCGCCTACCCGGCGGAGGCCGGTTGGCCGCGCGTCTGCGCGACCTGCGGTGCGACGAGGTGGCGGAATCCGTTGCCCGTCGCGGTCGCGGTGCTGCCGGTACGCACGCCGACCGGCCTCGGTGTGGTGGTGGTCCGCCGGGACATCGAACCGGCCCGCGGGCAGCTCGCGCTGCCCGGCGGATTCATCGAGTACGGCGAGGAGTGGAACGAGGCGCTGGTCCGGGAGCTACGCGAGGAGACCGGCCTGCTGGCCGAGGCCGAGGACGCACGCCTGTTCGCGGTGCACGGGGCGCCGGCCGGCGGCACCATGATGGTCTTCGGCGTACTGCCCGAGCAGGCAATCAACGATCTGCCACCGTCGGCACCGACCGAGGAGGCCACCGAGTGGCTGATCGTCACCGAGCCAGTCGAGCTGGCCTTCTCCACGCACACCCGGGTGCTCGCCGATTTCCTCGCCGAGCAGCTTCAGGCGTGACCGTCTCAGGCGTGCAGGTAGGCCGGCGGCACGGAGGCGGTGAGCCACACGCCGTTGGGGCTGCGGTAGAACACGAAGCCGTCGTCGGCCATCGCGGCGGCATCGACGGTGAGCACCATCACCGCACCGTCGCGGCGCGCCCCGACCCGGCGGGCGGTCTCCACGTCCGGTGACAGGTGTACGTGGTGCCGGCGGCCCCGACGCAGCCCCTCGGCGCGGATCGCGGGCACGGCACTCTCGCTCGTACCGTGATAGAGCAGGTCGGGCGGCGTAGCCGGCGCCAGGCCGAGGTCGACCGGGACGGAGTGGCCCTGGTTGGCCCGGATCCGGTCGACGCCGTCGGGCCCGCGCTCGACGGCGAAGCGCTGCTTGTCGTTGCCGGCGACCACGGCGTCGAGCTGGACGCGGGTGATCCCCAGCGCGGCGAGCAGGTCGGCGACCGGCGTCCAGCCCGCCCGGTCGAGGGCCAGGCTGAACCGGGCCGGGTCGTGTCGCAGCGCGAAGGACATCTTCTTGCTCACCCGGACCAGGTCACGATGCTGCACGCCGCCAGTCTGACGCACGTGGCCGCGACCGTCGACGAATTTCAGCGGGTGGCGCCGGTGCGGGCGTTGACCATCAGGCCCGCGACGTCCACCACCTCGAAGTCGCTCCCGTGCAAACCGCCGAGGGCGTGCAGGGCGTCGTTGTCCCAGCGTGGGTCCGGGGCGCCGGACAGGTACCAGGCCGAACCGTGGTCGGCGACGATCAACCCGTACCGCTGCATCGCCTCGGCGACGATCCGGGCCTGCCGGGGCAGCCGGGACACGTCCACCGATCGCTTGAGCCGCAGCCGCTGGCCGAGTTGCGGCAGGGCGGGGTCGGTGGCGGACGAGGCGGAGTGGCTGGCCGGCCAGGTCCAGCCGGTTCGGGTACGCGGCACGGTCACCCGGATGGCATGGTCGATCCGGCCGGCGGCCGCCTCGTCGTAGCGGACCAGACCGGCCAGGATGGAGAGCCCTGCCGCGTCCGCGGAGGTCCAGCCGGCCGGGCGCATCCGGTTCGACCGGAGGGTCGAAGACCGCGCCCGAGCCGGCCCGCCAGCCGCCGCCGACCGGGTGCGCGTCGAACAGTTCGTACGCCCGGCACGCGGCCCGGTCCCAGACGATGACGTGCCGGTCGCCGGTGCCGCGCGGTCCACCCTCGACCGCCGCGTCCGGCGGGACCGGGTACGGCCCCGGGTCGCTCTCGTCGGCGTACCCGAAGGTCACCGGGACCCGCCGCTGCCCGGCGGGTACGACGGTGATCGGGATGCCGATCGGCGCCCCTTCCCACGTGCCGGAGCCGAAGTCGGCGTGGACCGTGGCCGTGGCGCCGATCGCGCCGACCATCGCCGCGGACCTCGCGTGCGCGGGCAGCCGGGACACGTCCGCGTGCCAGACGTTGTCCGCCGGAAACACCGTGCACGCCCGGACGGTCGGGCTCGGCCGGGCGCCGAGCCCGGCGCGGGCGGTCGGCATCGGCGACGGCGTGGCTGATCCGGCCGGCACCGCCGCCACCGACGTGGCTGGTGCGAAGGTGGCGGGCGGCGACCCGGCAACGGATGTGTCCGGCCGGGAGCAGCCGGCGGCGAGCAGTGCGAGGGTGGCCGCGATAGCGGCGGCGCGGGCGGACACGGTCAGGCGGCGGCCCGGTCCGGCAGCGGGCGGCGGCGGCGAGCCGGGTCGGTGAGCACCGGCGGCGACCAGGACCCGTCCGGGTGGTAGAGGTTGGTGCCGGGCGCGACGATCTCGTCGATCCGGTCAAGCACCGCGTCGTCGAGCGTGAGCGAGGCGCCCTTGAGCAGCCCCTCCAATTGCTCCATGGTGCGCGGCCCGATGATCGCCGAGGTGACCGCCGGGTGCGCGACGGTGAACGCGACGGCCAGCTCGGGCAGGGTGCAGCCGACCTCGTCGGCGAGCGCGACCAGCTCCTCGACGGCGGCGTACTTGGCGGCGTTGCCGGGCAGCGCCGGGTCGAACCGGGCCGGGGTGAGCGCCGGCCGACCGGCGGTGAGATCCACGGACCGACCCTGCCGGTACCGGCCGGACAGGAACCCGGAGGCCAGCGGGCTCCAGACCAGCACGCCCATGCCGTACCGCTGGCAGACCGGAAGCACCGCGGCCTCGACCCCCCGGGCCAGGATCGAGTACGGCGGCTGCTCGGTGCGGAACCGGCCGAGCGCCCGCCGCTCGGCGACGTGGTGCGCCTCCACGATCTCCTCGGCCGGGAAGGTCGAGCAGCCGAAGGCCCGGATCTTGCCGGCCCGGACCAGGTCGGTGAGCGCCCCGAGGGTCTCCTCCACGTCGGTGGTGTGGTCGGGCCGGTGCACCTGGTAGAGGTCGATCCAGTCGGTGCGCAGGCGGCGCAGGCTCTCCTCGACCTCGCGGACGATCCAACGCCGCGAGTTGCCGCCCAGGTTCGGGCGCTCCCCCATCGGGAAGTGCACCTTGGTCGCGAGGACCACGTCGTCGCGGCGGCCCCGCAGCGCCTTGCCGACGATGGTCTCGGACTCGCCGGCCGAGTACATGTCGGCGGTGTCCACGAAGTTGATGCCCTGATCGAGAGCGGCGTGGATGATGCGGACGCAGTCGTCGTGGTCGGGGTTGCCGACCGCGCCGAACATCATCGTGCCGAGACAGTGGACGCTGACCTGAACTCCGGTGCCGCCGAGCACGCGGTAGCGCACGGTGCGCTCCCTTCCTGAAGGGCTACGCCGCGCTCACCGGGCGGCGGATGCCACGACCAGCCTACTAGGAATTTGAGGAACACTCGCGGCCCCGATGCCCCGCGATGATCATGCATGCTGTCCTGACGATCCCGCATGCAAGGCCGTGCCTGACCTCATTGAAGGAACAGGGCCTGTTCGTGGGATTGCCGGCAACCAGCCTGCTCATGCCGGAGATGACCCTCCGCGCTCTCAGCCTCTCCGTGGACGTGATCGACACGTCGGCCGCGGCCGTGTCGCAGTGGTGCCTGTTCCGCATCGATGCGCTGGACGAACTCCCGGACCTGGTGGCGAAGCACAACGCGGCGAGCGCGGCTAACTCGCCGGTGTCCGCAGGGTGGGCGATGCCGTGTCACGTCGCGCCAGCCCCCCAGGGGTGAGACGCTGGTCGAGTCCGCCGACAGCGGGGCAACGGCGGCCCGCTGGCAGACCTCGTCGCGAAGGAGAAGATCAACCCGATGGCTGTGGACATCACCACCACGGACGAATGGCAGGCCCTGCGCAAACATGCCGAGGCGCTGCGCGGCACCCACCTGCGGGAGCTGTTCTCCGCCGACGAGCAGCGGGGTGAGCGGCTCACCGGCGACGTCGCCGACCTGCACGTGGACTACAGCAAGAACCTGATCACCGACGAGACGCTGCGCCTGCTCACCGCGCTCGCCGAGCGGGTCCGGCTGACCGATCGGATCGCCGCCATGTTCGCCGGTGAGCACATCAACTCCACCGAGGACCGGGCCGTGCTGCACACCGCGCTGCGCCTGCCGCCCGACGCGTCGCTGACCGTCGACGGGCAGGACGTGGTCGCCGACGTACACCGGGTGCTCGACCGGATGTCGGCCTTCGCCGACCGGGTCCGCTCGGGCGCCTGGCGCGGTCACACCGGGGAGCGGATCCGCACCGTGGTCAACATCGGCATCGGCGGCTCCGACCTCGGGCCGGTGATGGCGTACGAGGCGTTGAAGGCGTACCGGGACGCGGGGATCACCTGCCGGTTCGTGTCCAACATTGACCCCACCGACATTCATGACAAGACGACCGACCTGGACCCGGCCAGCACGCTGTTCATCGTGGCCTCCAAGACGTTCTCCACCCAGGAGACTTTGGCCAATGCCAATCAGGCCCGGCGCTGGCTGCTCGCCGGGCTGGACGCGGACGACTCCGCCATCGCCCGGCACTTCGTCGCGGTGAGCACCAACGAGCAGCGGGTCCGCGACTTCGGCATCGACCCGGAGAACATGTTCGGCTTCTGGGACTGGGTGGGCGGCCGATACTCGCTGCCCTCGGCGGTCGGGCTGTCGGTGATGCTGGCGATCGGGCCGCAGCGGTTCCGGGAGATGCTGGCCGGCTACCACGCGGTCGACGAGCACTTCCGCGGCACGCCGCTGGAACGGAACGTGCCGGCGCTGCTGGGCCTGCTCAACGTCTGGTACACCGACTTCCTCGACGCACAGAGCCACGCGGTGCTGCCGTACGCGCAATATCTGCACCGGTTCCCGGCGTACCTGCAGCAGCTCACCATGGAAAGCAACGGCAAGACGGTGACGGTCGACGGCACGCCGGTGACGTACCCGACCGGGGAGATCTTCTGGGGTGAGCCCGGCACCAACGGTCAGCACGCCTTCTACCAGCTGATCCACCAGGGGACACGGCTCGTTCCGGCCGACTTCATCGCGTTCAGCCAGCCCAACCACGACCTCGGGGACATGCACGACCTGTTCATGTCGAACTTCTTCGCGCAGACCGCCGCGCTCGCCTTCGGGCGTACCCGGGAGCAGGTCGAGGCGGAGGGCACCCCGGCCGACGTGGTGCCGCACCGGGTGATGCCGGGCAACCGCCCGTCCACGTCGATCATCGCGCCGAAACTCACCCCGTCGACGCTCGGCCAGCTGATCGCCCTCTACGAGCACATCGTCTTCACCGAGGCGGCGGTCTGGGACATCAACGCGTTCGACCAGTGGGGCGTGGAGCTGGGCAAGGTGATGGCGAACCAGCTCGCACCGAAGCTCAGCGGCAGCGCCCCGGAACTCGGCGACGTGGACTCCTCCACGGCCGCGCTGATCCGCCGCTACCGGGCCGAGCGCGGCCGGTCCTGACGGCGTACGCCGGTGGCGGGGGCCCGGGTCGCGGTCGCCGCCACCGGCGGGGTCAGCCCGCTTCCTCCAGCCGGCCGGAGCAGCGGCTGTCGATCGGCTCGGGTCGTTGCCGCGGCATCATCCAGTTCAGCGCGGTCTGCTCGACCGGCCAGCCGTGCACCGTGACCTCGCTGACCGGCATCCGTTCCGGGCCTGGGCAGAGCAGCTGGGCCCGTACCTGCTCGTTGGGAATGAACCGGACCCGGCTGCTCCGGTCCAGTACGATGGTCATCCGGTCGGTCACGGTGACCGCCTGGCCGGGCACCACCTCGACCGCCGGCTCGGGCGGCGGCGGACCGACCTCGACCGCCACCGCCGGCAGCAGCGGCACCCGCAGGAACACCGTGCCGGTGACCAGCGGCACCACCGCGGCGACCACGTAGGACGCCAGCTGGGTGAGCAGCGGCGTGGACCGGCGTGGGAGCGGCCCGGTGAGCATCACGGCCGCCGCCGGGGGCACCCCGAGCAGCGCCGCCGTGGCCAGCTCACCGTGCCGCAGCGCCGAGACGATCGCCGGGGCCAGCCAGAGGTACGCGACCAGACCGGCGAGCAGCGGCAGCACCAGCCCGAGGGCGAGCAGCAGGTCAGTGCGGTCCGGATACCGGTGCCGAACACGCAGCCCGACGAGCCACAGCATGATCATCAGCAGCGCCGGCAGGAAGCGCATCTGCCAGGTGAGCGCCGCCAGCACCGACGCCGCAGCCAGCACCCAGCCCGGGGTACGCGCGGTGGCGTAGGCCAGCAGCGACCGGTCCGGGTCGAAGCGTTCGGGGGCGCTGACCCGCAGCACCGAGCCGAGCACGCCGGTGCCGAGCACCACCAGCGGGAATGCCCAGACCAGGGCAATGAGCAGCGCGCTGAGCAGGCCGAGCGGGCTGACGTACTGCACCAGCAGCAGCATGGTCGGCATGTCCTGCCGGCTGAGCTGCCACAGGCGCAGGACCAGCAGTAGGACGGGGAACGCCGGCAGCAGCGTCAGTAACCACTGCTGCCCCTGCCGCGCGCCCGGCCGACGCGCCGGGCCGCTCGCCGGGCGGGGTCCGACGGGGCGAGGACCATCAACTCCCACGGCCACTGACGCACCTTCACCTTCCGACACTTGGGCTGCTGCCCCACCGCCACCTGCTGCGGCAGGTTGGCGGGCTGTTCCCGGGCCAGGTTGGTCTCGAATGCGGCGTCCCAGGCGTCCCGGCCCGGCCGGGTGGCGGCCTGGTAGAGGGACCAGTCCACCAGTTCCTTCATCGCGGGGTTCGGGCCGGTGTTCACCCCCCACATCTCCGCCTTGTCCTCGCCGATGTCCCAGTGCCGCAGCGGCTTCACCCCGGTTAGCGGCTTCTCCGGCTTCGCGTCCGGGGCCAACGGCGCCACGAAGCCGGCGAGGATCGCGGCGTCGGTGGTCACCGCGTCGACGGTCCCGTTGTAGAGGTCCTGCACACACTCGCTGATCCGATTCTTGATGACCTCGGTGACGCCCTTGGGCAGCCGCTGCTCCGAGGTGGAGGTGGCCAGGGTGCAGACCCGGCGTCCACTGAGGTCGCGCAGATCGTTGACCGGGTCCGGGTAGCTGCGCAGCGTCAGCACCGACTGCTCCGTCTCCAGGTAGGGCTCGGAGAAGACGACGCCCTGCTCCAGGCGGTCTGAGGTGATGCTAAAGGAGGCGATGACCAGGTCGACCGTGACGAAGTTGGCCTTGCCGTCCTTCGCCTGCCGGCGGGCCCGGTCCTCGCTCTTCATCGGCAGAAATCTCACCTGCCGGCGCTTGAATCCGAGGTCAGCCGCGATCATGTAGGCGATGTCGATGTCGAAGCCGCGGTAGCTGCCGTCCTCCATGAGCTGGGAGACCCCGGGCTGGTCGTCCTTGACCCCGATCAGCAGCTCCTGCTTGCCGTCGAGGCCGGCCTGACGGCGCAGGTCGGCCAGGGTGGGTGGACCGGTGGCGGTGACCACGCCGACCACCGCGACGGCGAGCAGCACAAGCACCACCAGCAGGGCCGACAACCGGAGTAGCCGGAGCCGGGCGGCACGCCCCGGGGTGCTGCGCGGTGTCGGTGCGGTGATGCCCGGTTCGCTGACCTGACTCACGTCCGTCCTCCCGCCTTCCGTGGGAAGCTTCCATTGTGGCGGATCGGCCACGGACCGTAGGCATCCGCGCGGTCAGCCGTTCATCAGCTGTTCGTGCACAGCGCGGAGCCGGGCCAGTGCCGGGTCACCGGCCGCGCGGCGGTCCAGCTCGGCCCAGACCTCGGCGAGAGCGTCGGTGAGCGCGCGCCGCTCGGCCGCGTGCCGCCGGCTGCTCTGCCGGTGCAGCTCCTCAAGGCGGCGGGACCAGCCGGCGCTGATCGCGGCGAGCCGTTCGGCGTCGGCGCGGGCCTGCGCTGCCGTGCGGGCGGCCGCGGCCGGCACGAGCGCGGCGATCGGACGGGGATCACCGTCGCGGGTGACCACGGTGACGGTGTCGGTCAGCTCGGCGAGGGCGACGAGCTGGGTGAGCCGGGTGCGGACCTCACGCAGCGGCAGGGCGCGCGGCTGAGGGGACCGGTCGGCCAGTGCGGGGGCAGCCATGGACACATATTGACGTCCGGGTACGACAAAATCACGTCGCGTGTCCACCGGAGGCGATCAGCGGGCCGGCGGCTGCGACGTCCACTCGGGGGCCAGCACCGACCAGATTTCCATGTCGGCGCGGCCGGTCGGCCCCGGGGCGACCTCGCGGAGGACACCGTCGCGGCGCATGCCCAACCGCCGCGCGACGGCGATGCTGCGCTCATTGTCGGCCTTGGTCACCCACTCCACCCGGTGGATGCCCCGGTCCCGGACCGCCCAGTCGATGATCACGCGGGCGGCACGGGTGACGAGGCCCTGCCCCTCGGCGGCGGCTTCCAGCCAGCAGCCGGCCTCACAGACGCCGGTGGTGGTGTTGAGCGACACGAACAACACGCCGCCCACCAGGCGGCCACGCTGCCAGATGCCCCAGATCCCGCCGTCGTCGCGCGCCCACCGGTCGGCGTAGTTCTGCAGGACCCGGCGGGCGGATTCGGCGTCGGTGGCCACGAAGGACGCGCCGACCCACGGGGCGATGTGCTCCCGGCACCGGTCGAGGTTGGCGAGGAACTCGTCGGCGTGCCACGGTTCGAGCGGCCGCAGCTCGGCGTCGTCGGTCAGGGGTAGGGCGAACATCGGAAAAAATTAGCAGCCCGTGAGCGCAGCCGCCCGCGATCGGAGTGCGGATCGAGGTGCCGGCGTTACTGACGTGGTGGCGCGGGGCGGCGGGAGCCGGCTGGTGACCGATGCCCGGCGGCTCGTCCGGCTCCTCGCCGCCGGCTACGAACTTGATGACGTGAACGATTCAACGACCCGGTGATCCGTTCACGTCATCAATTTCGTAGCGGATGGAAGACGGGCCGCTGCTGGGAAGGAAGCGCGAGTACGGCACCGCACGTGAGGGTGGTCATAACGGCTGGACGTCGCGGGGGGAGCTGCTGCTAACCTCTGCGGCAGGTCATGAGCGCCAGCGCCAAGCCCCGGCTCGCTGGCCGGCAACCCTCCTCCGCGGTGGGGTGCCCCGGGTGAAGACCAGGCATCGGCAGGGACGCCGATGCAAGCGTGGCCTGGTACCCAGGTCATCACCGACCAAGGGGAACCATGTCTGCTCATTTTCGCACCCCGCCCGTTGACGGCGTCGCCTACCCGGCCGATTTCACGCTGGTCAAGCGCCGCCACGTCGACCTGATGCGGGTGTGCACCGACGGCTGTCGCCGCGCCGGCGCGCGCTGACACGCCGCCTCCTCCTTCCCGAACCACCCTTCCGGCTCGCCCGCCCGGGCGTGCCGTCAGCGGCGTGCGCCCACGTCGCCATCGGACCCTGGAGACAATCGTGCGATTCCTCTCTGCCCTGACCCGCGTCGCCGCGCTCGGCGCCGCCGCCGCGCTCGCCGCCGCCAGCCTCACCGCCTGCGGTGGCGACGACTCCAGCAAGGCCGACAACCCGTACGGCCTGCTCCAGCCTGGCGTGCTCCGGACCGGCACGCTCACCGACGCCCCGCCGAACATCTATCTGAAGGACGGCAAGTTCACCGGCTTCGACAACGACCTGCTCACCGCCGCGGCCGCGAAGGTGGGCCTGCGGGTCGAATTCGTCGGCACCGACTTCTCGGCCCTGCTCTCCCAGGTCAACAACCGCAAGTTCGACGTGGGCAGCTCGTCCATCACCATCACTGAGGCACGGAAGAAGACCGTCGACTTCACCAACGGCTACGACTTCGGCTACTTCGGGCTCGACGTGCCGGCCAACTCGTCAATCACCAGCTTCGACCAGCTCGCCGGCAAGCGGGTCGTGGTCGTGCAGGGCACCGTGCAGGACGACTACGCCACCAAGCAGAACCTGAACCCGGTGCGGGTGCCGGACTACAACGGCGCGATCAACCAGCTCAAGGCCGGCACCGCCGACGCCTGGATCGCCCCGGCCGAGATCGGCGACAAGTCCGCCGCCGACAGCAACGGCAAGATCAAGGTGGCGGCCAAGCAGATCAGCCCAGCCCCGACCGCGTACGCGGTCGCCAAGGGTAACGACAAGCTGCGCGAGGCGCTGAACAAGGGCCTCGACGAGGTGATCGCCGACGGCACCTGGAGCCGGCTGCAGGAGCAGTACTACCCGGGCCGGCCGATCCCGGCCGACTTCAAGCCAGGCAGCGGCACGGTCGCGGTGCCGTCGCCGTCGGCCGCTTCCTGACATACGACGAACGAGCAGGGCGGTAGGAGAAGACGATGGATCCGTTGCGCACCCTGTGGGAGACCTTCTTCGACTGGGAGTCCATGCGCGAGGCGTTGCCCGAGATGCTGACCGTCGGGCTGCCGAACACGCTGATCCTGGCGGTCTCCGCCGCCCTGCTCGGCTCGCTGCTGGGCATGCTGCTGGCCGTCGCGGGCATCTCGCGTACCCGGTGGTTGCGGTGGCCGGCCCGGGTCTACACAGATGTTTTCCGCGGCCTGCCGGCGGCGGCGACCATCCTGCTCATCGGCGTCGGCCTGGCGCCGCTGGGCATGCAGGTGTGGGGGCCGAATCCCTACCCGCTGGGCATCCTGGCGCTGTCGCTGATCGCCGCCGCCTACATCGGGGAGATCTTCCGCTCCGGCATCCAGAGCGTGGAGGCCGCCCAGTTGGAGGGGGCCCGGGCGCTCGGCTTCTCGTGGGGCGAGGCGATGCGGCTGGTCATCATCCCGCAGGGCGTACGACGGGTGCTGCCCGCCTGGGTGAACCAGCTCATCGCCCTGATCAAAGACTCCAGCCTGGTCTACTTCCTCGGTTTGCTGGCCAGCCAGCGCGAACTGTTCCGCATCGGCCAGGACTACGCGGCGAACACCGGCAACCAGTCGGCACTGCTGTTGGCCGGCCTGTGCTACCTGGCGCTGACCGTGCCGCTGACCCACGCGGTCAACTGGATCGACCGGCGGCTGCGCCACGGCCGGGCGGTCTCCCCGCCCGACCCGGAACCCGACCTCGACCTCGCTCCCGCCGGTGCGCCGGCCCCGGCTCGGAGGGATCCTCGATGAGCACCGCCACGACCACCTCGGTCAGCCTGGCCGTCCGCGACGTGCACCTGGCCTTCGGCGCCAACAAGGTGCTGCGCGGCGCCGACCTGGCGGTGGAGCGGGGGGCGACCGCCTGCGTGATCGGGCCGTCCGGCTCCGGTAAGTCGACCCTGCTGCGCACCATCAACCGGCTCATCGAACCGGACCATGGCGACGTGCTGCTGGACGGCCGCAGTGTGCTGCGCGACGACCCGGACGCGCTGCGCCAGCGGGTCGGCATGGTCTTCCAGCACTTCAACCTGTTCCCGCACATGACCGTGCTGCGCAACATCACCCTCGCCCTGCGGAGGCTCAAGAAGCTCTCCGAGGACGAGGCGGTGCAGATCGCCCGCGAACAGTTGTCGCTCGTCGGGCTGGCCGGCAAGGCCGACGCCCGGCCGGCGCAGCTCTCCGGCGGGCAGCAGCAACGGGTGGCGATCGCCCGCGCGCTGGCCCTGCGCCCACAGGTGATGCTCTTCGACGAGGCCACCTCGGCGCTCGACCCGGAGCTGGTCAAGGGCGTGCTCGGGGTGATGGCCGACCTCGCCTCCGCCGGCATGACCATGGTGGTGGTCACCCACGAGATGGGCTTCGCCCGCGAGGTCGCCGACACCGTCGCCTTCATGGACGCCGGCGTTGTCATCGAAGCCGGCGAGCCGGCCGCCGTCTTCGAGGCACCCGAGCACCCGCGGCTGCGCCGGTTCCTGTCCCAGGTGCTCTGACGGGCCGCCGCGCGGATCGAGGGTCAGCCCGGCGGGCAGCGGTCGGAGAGGGCGTACCGGGTGAGCACCACGTCGTCGATCTGCCGTACCTCGACGACGCGGGCCCGGCGGCCCGGATGCCACGGGAAACGCCCGTCCCGAACGAACCGGGGCGCCCGGCGGTCCCCGACGAAGAACGGCGCGACCACCAGATGCAACTCGTCGGCGAGGCCGGCGGTGAGGAACTGGGCGTGCACGCTGCCGCCGCCCTCCACCATCAGCCGGCGTACGCCCCGGGCGGCGAGGTCGGTGAGCACGGCCGCCGGGGTGACCGGTTCGCCCGCGTCGACCACGGTCGCCACCGCGCCCACCTGCTCCCGGGTCCGCTCCGCCGAGCCGGTCGGGCAGTAGACCAGTTTCGCGCCGTCGCCGAGGGTGAAGAAGCGGGCGGTCGGGTCGAGGTCGCCGCTGCCGGTGACGGTGACCTTCACCGGCGACGGGGGCAGGCCACGCGCCACCCGCTCGGCCCGCCGCCGGGCCGAGCGCACCAGCAACCGCGGGTCGTCCTGGCGGACCGTGGCCGCGCCGACCAGGATCGCGTCGCAGGCGGCCCGGACGGCGTCGATCCGGTCGAGGTCGGAGTCGTTGGAGAGCAGCAGCCGCTCGGCGGTGGCGTCGTCGATGTAGCCGTCGATCGACATCGCGCAGCTGAGCAGCACGTACGGCCGGGCGCTCATGGCACGAAGGGCAGGTCGAGGGCATGGTCGGCGTGGGTCATCTTGGCCGCCAGGTAATCGGCGTTCGCCGGCGACAGGTGCACCCCGGTCGGCACCCGGTCGACCACCGCCACGCCCAGCCGGTCGAGCTGGGCGGCCTTGTCCGGGTTGTTGCTGAGCAGGGCCACCCGAGTCACGCCCAGCGCAGCGAGCATCTGCGCGGCCACCGTGTAGTCGCGTTCGTCGGCGCCCCGACCCAGCGCGACGTTCGCCTCGAACGTGTCGAGGCCCCCGTCCTGCAGGGCGTACGCGTCGAGCTTGGCGTACAGGCCGATGCCCCGGCCCTCCTGGCGTAGGTAGAGCAGGTATCCGCCGGTCTCGGCGATCCGCTCGACCGCCTCCCGCAGCTGCGGCCCGCAGTCGCAGCGCTGACTGCCGAACACGTCGCCGGTGAGGCACTCGCTGTGCGGGCGGACCAGTGGCAGCTCGGTGTGCGACGCCGGCCGCCGCGCGGTGCCCGCCCGGTCGCCGAGCCCGAAGGCGAGGTGTTCGCGGCCGTCGACCAGGCCGTGGAAGGAGTGCACCCGGGCGGTGGTGACGTAACCGTCGGGGAACCGCAGCGGGACCGTGACCTGGGTCCGGACCGTGGCCGTGGGCAGTGTGTCGTCCATCGTCATCCTCCGTCCGGGGCTGCCGGACGCGCCGGCTTCGCACACCTCCCCTCACCGTAGGCGGGATCACCGACGGTTGCCGACCCGCCGAGCAGGCAGCCGGCCAGCAGGTCGACGTGGTGCAGCACCACGCGCAGTCGGCCGGCGTCGATTGCCGCCAGCCGCCGGTTGCGGTACGCCCCCACCGCGCGGCCCAACTCCGGCCGTTCCTCGACGGCCGCGTCGAGCCAGCCGGCCAGCCACTCGGCGGTCAGGGTCGGGTGCTCGGGTCCGAGCCGCCACGGGCTGGACCGGACCCGCACGTCGACCCCCTGACGGCGGAAGGCCGACACGGTGACGTCCACGGCGTCCGGCCCGAGCAGGGCCCGGCCGTCGACGGTGCGGCGCTGGTGGGCGTTGAACGCGGCGGTGAAGTCCGCGTCGAGCGGTTCGGCCGGGGTGAACTCCGCCCGGCCGACCACGGTGAGCGCGAAAAACGTCGGGTGGCCGGCGCAGGCGGCGACGATCCGCTCGACCTCCTCGGCGGTGAGCATGTCCAGCAGCGCCGACGCCGTGATCAGGTGGGCGTCGGCGAGGTCGGCGGCGGTCAGCCGGGTGATGTCGGAGTTGCGGGTCGCCACGGTGACCGGGCCGCCGTCGGTCGCGTGGAGCTCGCTGGGGGCGCGGGCCAGCAGGCCGGCGTCCCACTCGTGCAGCACCCAGTGCTGCGTGCCGGGCAGTCGGGGCGCGAGCCAGCGGGCCATCGAGCCGGTGCCGCTGCCCAGGTCGTGCACGACCACGGGCCGCTCGGCGGGCAGCTGGCGGCGGAGCACGTCCACGAGTTCGGCCGACCGGGCCGCCGCGTCGGCGGGCTCGCGCAACCGCAGCCAGTCGGCGAATTCGAAAGGGAGTCGGGTGGTCACGCCGCGGTCGCCTCCTTCAGGGCCGCCGCGAGACGGTCCACGGTGACCGCCCAACCGGTGAGGGTGTCCCGCCGCTGCCGGGCCGCGCGGCGCAGCCGGTCCCGCAGGCTCGGATCGGTGAGCCAGCGGCGCAGCGCGCCCGCCAACGCCGCCGGGTCGTCGGGGGGCACCAGCAAGCCGGGCCGGTGGCCGTCCGGCGTGTGCCCGAGCGCCTCGGGCAGCCCGCCGGTGTCACTGGCCAGCACCGGTACGCCCCGCGCGAGCGCCTCGGTGACCACCATTCCGTACGTCTCCTGCCGGGACGGCAGAACCAGCAGATCGGCGGCGGCGTACGCGGCGTCCAGGGCGGCGCCGGTGCGCGGACCGGGCAGCCGGAACCGGTCGGCCAGGCCGGCGGCGGCGATCTGCCGGCGCAGCCGGTGGACGAAGCCCGGGTCCCGGGTGAGCGGCCCGACGCAGTGGCAGGTCCAGCGCAGGTCGGCGAGCAGGGCCAGCGCGGCGGCGAGCACGTCGTGCCCCTTGCGTGGGGTGACCGCCGCGAGGCAGAGCAGCCGGCCGCCGTCCGGTGAGCCGGGGGACAACGGCGCGGGCTCCACCCCCGGCGCGGCGACCCGCACCCGGTCGGCGGGGATCGGATAGCGGTCGAGCAGCCGGCGGCGGGTCCATTCGCTGGTGGCGATCACGCCGGTCGCCGCGGCCAGGGACCGGGCCTCGGCCGTGTCCTCCATCGGCAGGTGCACCAGCACCGTCAGGCGTAGCCGCCGGGCGTGCGGGGTCAGCACCTCGGGCACCACGGACGCGACCAGGCCGTCGAGCAGGACGAGCGCGCCGGCGGGCAGCGCGGCGAGCACCCCGGTGACGGCGGCCCGCTCCCCCGCCCCGGGGTGCGGCCAGCCACCGGGCACGGGATGTTCCCGGACGGTCCAGCCGCGCGCGGCGAGCCCCTGGCAGACCCGCCGGTCGTAGGCGTTGCCGCCGCTGGGGGTGGCCGGGTCGTCGATGTCGCCGGGCAGCACCACGTGGACGGTCGCCATCGCCTCAGAGTGACCGCTCGTAGCTGGCCCAGGCCACGTGCGACTCGTGCAGGGTGACGGTGATCCCGGCGAGCCCGCGGGCGCCCTCGCCGAGGCGTCCGGCGTGCACGGCCTCGGCGAGCCGGTCGGCGACCGTGCGGGCCAGCACCTCGGTGGTGGTGTTCACCCCGGCGAAGGCCGGCTCGTCGTCGAGGTTGCGGTAGGTCAGCGCGCCGAGCACGGCCTTGAGCTGCTCGGTGGCCAGGCCGATGTCGACCACGATGCCGTCGGCGTCCAGTTCCGCCCGGCGGAAGGTGGCGTCGACGACGAAGGTGGCGCCGTGCAGCCGCTGGGCGGGACCGAACACCTCGCCGCGGAAGCTGTGGGCGATCATCATGTGGTCCCGCACGGTCACGCTGAACACGGTCGCTCCTCGGGGTAGGTGATGAGGTGGCAGAGCGCGGGCAGCCGTCCCGCGGCGAGCCGGTCGAGCACGTCGGGCAGGTCGGCGAAGCGGGACGGGCCGGTGAGCAGCGCGTCGAACACCGGGTCGGCGAGCAGGTCCAGGGCCAGCGCCAGCCGGTCGGCGTAGCTTCGGTCGGCCCGCCGGGGTGACACGGTGCCGACCTGGCTGCTGCGGATGCGCAGCCGCTTCGAGTGGAATGCGCCGCCCAGGGCGAGGGTGACCGGGCGGTCGCCGTACCAGCTCAGCTCCAGCACGGTGCGCTCGGGGCGGAGCAGGTCGAGGGCGCGTTGCAGGCCGTCGGCGGTGGCGCTGGCGTGCACCACCAGGTCCCGGTCGCCGGCCGCGTCGGCGGGCGGCGCGAAGTCGACCCCGAGCGCGGCGGCCACCTCGGCCCGCGCCGGGTCCGTGTCGACGAGCTGGACGTGTACGCCGGGGAAACGGGCCAGCAGGGCGGCGACGCAGCAGCCGACCATGCCGGCGCCAACCACGGTCACCCGGTCGCCGACCAGCGGCGCCGCGTCCCAGAGCGCGTTCACCGCGGTCTCCACCGTGCCGGTCAGCACCGCCCGGGCGGCGGGCACGTGATCGGGTACGACCACCACGGCGTCGGCCGGCACCACGTACGCGGTCTGGTGCGGGTGCAGGCAGAACACCGTGCGCCCGCGCAGCTCGGCGGGGCCCTCTTCGACGGTGCCGACGCTCAGATAGCCGTACTTGACGGGGGCCGGGAAGTCGCCCTCCTGGAAGGGCGCGCGCATGGTGGCGTACTGGTCGGCGGGGATCCGGCCGGTGAAGACCAGGGTCTCGGTGCCCCGGCTGACGCCGGAGTAGCGGGTCCGGATCAACACCTCGTCGGGGCCGGGCACCGGCAGGACGACCCGGCGGATCTCGCCCTCGCCGGGAGCGCGGAGCCAGAAGGCCTGAGCGTCGCCGATCACCGTTTGCCCCATTTCCGACGTGGACCGGACCGGACGGCCGGACATCCCGTGTTGAATGTCAGGGTTGTCGATCATAGACGCGGAGGCCGGATGTCCACGGTGCGAATTGGCCCAATGGTCGGCCTGATCGGGCAGTCCGTGCTGCTGGCCGGGCTCGCCGGCACGGTCGGTGTCGGCGTGTCGGGCTGGCTCGCCGGGCTCGCGTACGGTGTGGCGCTCGGCGGGCTGCTCCGGCGCGGTTTGCGGGCCGCGGGCACGGACCGGCTCGGCCCGGCGGACCGGGTGACGCTGGCCCGGGCGGTGCTGGTCGGCGGGGTGCTGGCCCTGGTCGTGCCGGGCTCGGGCGGGCCGGTGGCGGTGGCAGCGCCGGGCTCGGGCGGGCCGGCGCCGGTGGCGGTGCTGGTTTCACTCGCCGCCGTGGCGCTGACGCTGGACGCGGTCGACGGCCGGGTGGCACGGCGGACCGGCACGGCGAGCGGGCTGGGCGCCCGCTTCGACATGGAGGTGGACGCGTTCCTGATCCTGGTGCTCAGCGTCCACCTCGCGCCGGTGGTCGGCGTGTGGGTGCTGGCCGTCGGCGGCATGCGGTACGCCTTCGTCGCGGCGGGCCGGCCGCTGCCGTGGATGCGGGGCACGCTGCCGCCGCGGTACTGGCGCAAGGTCGTCGCGGCGGTGCAGGGCGTGGTGTTGGTGGTCGCGGCCGCCGGGGTGCTGCCCCCGGTGGCGGCGACCGCGCTGGTCGCGGGCGCGCTGGCTCTGCTGGTCGAGTCGTTCGGCCGCGACGTGGCCTGGCTGTGGCGCAACCGCACGGCCGCCACGACGACCGGGACCACCCGGTCCGGCGACCCGATGGTCGTGCCGGTCAGGCCGCCTCGCGCCGCCAGTGCCAGGTCGCCGGGCTCCACGCGGGTTGCGGCGTTACCTCCTGGGCCAGGCGCATCGCCCGCTCGGCGTTGACCAGCGGCTCGCAGGGCGCGCTCTGCTTGGCGCAGAGCAGGCTGGGGCAACGGCCCGTCGCGTCGGGCTGGTGGGCCACAGCGACGTCGTACGCCAGCCGCCACAGCAGCGGGTCGGTCACGTCGTCCGGCAGGTCCACCTCGTGGCTGGACCGGTTGTGGGTCGTGTCGGGCACCCGGCACCCCTCTCGTCGTCGCACCCCTGACCAGGTCAAACCTGCCTCGTGGATCGTGTCCCGTCCACGAGGCGTCCGTCACCTTTGCCGGCGGAGCACGCGCCGCGATGACGCCGGTCGGGGCTGGTGACGGCCGGTCAGGCCGGGTACGCCCGGGTTTCCGCCGCCTTCACCGCCGCCCAGACGGTCTGCCCGGGGCGCAGTCGCAGCTGGGCCGCCGCGGTGGGGGTGACGTCGGCGGCGACGGCGACCGGCCCGGCGAGTTGGACGCGCAGGTTGTCGCCGTGTCGCTGCACCCCGGCCACGGTGGCCGGCCAGACGTTGCGCGGGCTGCCGTCGGGGCGAGCCGGGTGCAGCGCCACGGCGGCGGGCGGGAAGGCGACGAAAGCGTCCCCGTGCACCCGGTCGGCCGCGGTGAGGGTGAGCCCGCCGACGGTGATCGTGTGCCCGTCGGCGCGGCCCCGGTGCAGGTTGAGCCCGACCAGCCGGGCCACGTAGTCGGTGCGGGGCCGGGCGGTGACGGTGGCCGCGTCGCCCTCCTGGACCAGTCGGCCGTGCTCGACGATGATCAGCCGGTCGGCGAGCACCAGGGCGTCGAGGGGGTCGTGGGTAACCAGGAGGGTGGCGCCGGGATGGTCGTCGAGGTGCCGCTGGAGTTCGGCTCGGGTGTCCAGCCGGGTCCGCGCGTCCAGCGCCGCGAGCGGCTCGTCGAGCAGCAGCAGGGTCGGCTCGACGGCGAGCGCCCGGGCCAGGGCGACCCGCTGGGCCTGCCCGCCGGAGAGCTGGCGTGGCTTGTGCCGGGCCTGCCCGCCCAGGCCGACCCGGTCCAGCCAGGCCTGTGCGCGAGCCCGGGCGGTACGCCGGTCGGCGCCCCGCCGGCGCGGGCCGAACGCGACGTTGTCGAGCGCGGTCAGGTGCGGAAAGAGCAGGTAGTCCTGGAACACCACGCCCACCGCCCGCCGTTCCGGCGGGATCCACGTCCGCCGGTCGGGCCGGTCGAGGTCCATGCTGTCGAGGGTGAGGTGCCCGGCGCGCAGCGGGTGCAGCCCGGCTAGGGCGCGCAGGGCGGTGGTCTTCCCGGCGCCGTTCGGGCCGAGCAGGGCGACCACCTCGCCGGCGGCGATCCGCAGCCGGACGTCCAGGTGGAAGGCGCCCCGGTCGGCGACGAGGTGCGCGTCGAGCAGGGGCGGCGCGGTCATGGGCTGCTCACCCAGCGGTCGCGCAGCCCGGCGAGGATGGCGACGGAGGCGACGAGCAGAATGAGGCTGAGGACGATCGCGGCCTGCAGGTCGGTCTCCAGGGCCAGGTAGACGGCGAGCGGCATGGTCTGCGTTCGGCCGGGATAGTTGCCGGCGAAGGTGATGGTGGCGCCGAACTCGCCGAGCGCGCGGGCCCAGCAGAGCACCGCGCCGGCCGTCACGCCGGGGGCGACCAGCGGCAGGGTGACGTGGGTGAAGGTGATCCAGCGCCCGGCGCCGAGGGTGGCCGCCGCCTCCTCGTACCGGGGGTCGGCGCCGCGCAGGGCGCCCTCGACGGCGATGACCAGGAACGGCATGGCGACGAATGCCTCGGCGAGCACCACCGCGGCGGTGGTGAACGGCAGGGTCACCCCGAAGGCGGCCTCCAGCCCGGCTCCGAGCAGGCCCCGCCGGCCGAAGACCAGCAGCAGCGCCACCCCGCCGACCACCGGGGGCAGCACCAGCGGCACGGTGACCAGGGCTCGCACCAGGCGCCGGCCGGGGAACTCGACCCGGGCGAGCAGCCACGCCAGGGGTACGCCGAGGGCGACGCAGAGCAGGGTGGCGAGGGTGGCGGTCTCCAGCGACAGCCGCAGCGCGGTGAGCACGCCCGGCTGCGCCAACCGCCGGGGCAGGCTGGCCCACGGTGTGCGGGCCAGCAGCCCGAGCAGCGGCAGGACGAGGAAGATCAGGCCGAGACCGGCGGGGAGCAGCAGGGCCAGCGGCACCCGTTGCCGGGGGCGCGGGCTCACTGGCTCTGCGGTGCCTGGAAGCCGGCGGCGGTGAGCACGGCACGGCCCGCGTCGGAGCGGACGTACTCGACGAAGGCGCGGGCGCGCTCCGGGTTGCCGGCGTGCTTCAGCACGACGATCGGGTAGTCGTTGATGGCCTGCGCCGACTCGGGGAACTCGACGGCGTCCAGTTCACCGGCGGCGACGCGGACGTCGGTGCGGTAGACCAGGGCGGCATCGACCTCGCCGAGCTTCACCTTGGCCAGCGCGCCCTTGACGTCCTGCTCGAGGGTGGCCGGGGTGAGCCGCACGCCGGCCGCGCCGAGCGCCGTCTTCGCCGCCGCGCCGCACGGCACCTGCTCGGCGCAGAGCGCCACCTTCACCCCGGGCCGGCCCAGGTCGGCCAGGCCGCCGACCCGCTGCGGGTTGCCCTTGGGTACGGCGATGACGAGCTGGTTGCGGACCAGGGTGACCGGGTCACCGGCGGCGTCGCCCGCGTCGGTGACGATTTTCATCGTGGCGGGTGAGGCGGCGGCGAACACGTCGGCCGGGGCGCCCTGGGTGATCTGGGTGGCGAGCGCGGAGCTGCCGGCGAAGTTGAAGGTGACGGTGGTGCCGGGGTGGGCGGCCTCGAAGTCCTTACCGAGTTTCGTGAAGGAACCGGTGAGCGAGGCGGCCGCGAAGACGGTCACCGGGCCACCGCCGTCGGTGGCCGCCGGCTGGTCGCCGCCGCAGCCGGTCAGGCCGAGGGCCAGCGTGGCCGCCCCGGCGAGGGCGGCGCGGATCCACCGTACGGTCACGAGCTGGTCCTCCCTTTGGGCGCGGGGGCGCGTTCCACCACGACGGTGGTCGACTTGATCACGGCGACGGCTACCGAGCCGACCTGAAGGTCGAGGTCGTCGACAGCCTCGCGGCTCATCAGCGAGACGATCCGAAACGGCCCGGCCTGGATGTCGACCTGGGCCATCACGGTGTCCTTGACGACGGCTGTGACGATGCCGCGCAGCCGGTTACGGGCGGACGACAGCTCCGGGTGCCCCGGTGCGCGCACGAAGGCGGCCAGGTCGACGCCGTCGATGATCCGCTGGCTGTGTTCGTCGCGGGTCGCCGGCAGCCGACCCGCGTCGATCCAGCGGCGGACCGTGTCCGCGCTGACCCCGAGCAGCTCGGCGGCCTCACCGATCCGGAACATCGTCACGCGGTCACCCTAGTCGCTCGCATCTGCGGCAGGAAGGACGGTATCGCGCTCGCAAATACCAGGGGCAGGCGAAGCGATCGCGGTGGTCAGCGGGATCGCGGGGCCTCCGGGGTCAGCCGTACCCAGCGCAGCGTCTGGGCGTTCAGGGCGACGACGATCGTCGAGGTGGACATCAGCACGGCGGCGGCGGCCGGGCTGAGCGAGACACCGGCCCAGGCGAAGACCCCGGCGGCCACCGGGATCGCCACCACGTTGTAGCCGGCCGCCCAGACGAGGTTCTGCACCATCTTGCGCCAGGACGCCTTCGACAGCCGGACAGCGGCGGGCACCCCGCGCGGGTCGGAGGAGGCGAGCACCACCCCGGCGGACTCGATGGCCACATCCGTACCGGCGCCGATGGCCAGCCCGACGTCGGCGCGGGCGAGGGCGGGCGCGTCGTTGACGCCGTCGCCCACCATCGCCACCCGGTGGCCGCGCTCCCGCAGGCGCACGACGATCTCATCCTTGTCGGCGGGCAGCACCTCGGCGAATATCTCGTCCACATCGGGACGGAAGCCGAGGTCGGCCGCGACTGCCTCGGCCACGGGCCGCGCGTCCCCAGTGATCATCGCAATCTTCCGAATCCCGAGCCGGCGCAGCTCGACGATTGCCTGGCGGGCCTCGGGGCGTACCTCGTCCTCAAGCGCGAGCGCACCGACCACCCGCGGGGCGGCGTCGAGGCGGACCAGATAGAGCACGGCGACGCCCCGCGCCGCCCACTCCTCCTCGACGCGACGCAGCCCGTCGGGGACCTCGGCGGCCAGCTCGCGCAGCAGGGCGGGTCCACCCACCGCGTACGCCGTCCCGGCCACGGTGGCCCGCACCCCGCGGCCCGGCAGGGAGCGGAAATCGGCGCCGGCAGCCGGGCCGACCCGCTGGGCCGCCGCGACGACGGCCCGGGCGAGCGGGTGCTCGCTGTCGGCCTCCACCCCGGCGGCCAGCCGCAGCACCTCGTCCTCGGCGAGGCCGTCGGCGGTGGCCACCCCGGTCAGGGTGTGCTGCCCCTTGGTGAGGGTGCCCGTCTTGTCGATCAGCACCACGTCCACGCCGCGCATCCGCTCCAGTGACAGGCGGTCCTTCACCAGGATCCCGCCCCGGGCCGCCACGCTGGTGGACAGGGCGATGACCAGCGGTATGGCCAGGCCCAGGGCGTGCGGACAGGAGATCACCAGCACGGAGACGGTGCGGACCACGGCCTCGTCGACCCGACCCAGCGCGGCCCACACGACCAGGGTGACTCCGGCGGTGGCGGTGGCCGCGTAGACCAGCCACGCGGCGAACCGGCCGGCGAGCGCCTGAGACCGGCCGCCGGCCTGCTGCGCCTGGGCGACCAGCCGCTTAATACCGGCCAGCGCGGTGTCCTCCCCCACCGCGTCGACCCGCACCCGCAGGGCCGAGTCGGTGGCGACCGTGCCCGCCACCACCCGGTCCCCGGTCGCGCGCGGCACCGGCCGTGCCTCCCCGGTGATCATCGACTCGTCCAACTCGGCGGCGCCCTCGACGACGTGCCCGTCGGCAGGCACCCGACCGCCGGGGCGGACCAGCACCAGATCGCCCGGGCGCAGCTCGGCCACCGCCACCCGCCGCACGCTGCCGTCCGGCCCTACACGCTCGGCCTCATCGGGCAGCAGGGCAGCCAGCGCGGACAGCGTGCCGCGCGCCTGGCCGATCGCCGTCATCTCCTGCCAGTGGCCAAGCAGCATGATCGTGACCAGCGCGGCGAGCTCCCACCAGAAGTCGAGGTGGAAGACGCCGATCGTGGTCGCCACCGAGGCGAGGTACGCGACGGTGATCGCCATTCCGATCAGCAGCATCATGCCGGGCGCCCGGTCCCGCAGCTCACGCACGGCCCCGACCAGGAACGGCCAACCGCCGTAGCCGAACACCACCGTGCCGAGCACCGGCCCGACCCACGAGGCGCCCGGAAAGCGCAGCGAGTAGTGCAGCGTGGTCATCATCAGGTGGCTGGTGACCACGATGGGAACGGTCAGCGCCAGGCAGAGCCAGAACCGGCGGCGGAACATCGCCGGGTCGTGGCCGGCATGCTCGTCGTGCCGATGTTGCGGGCCCGCCACCCGACTGCCGGTCGTCACGGCGACTGAAACGGCAGCCGGGGCAGACGCACACTGGTCACCTCCGCACGCTACGGCTCGCGGCGCCCGACGTACCGACAAACCCGAGAGGCGGCGGGCTGATCCCCCAAGGACGCCCGGTGCCGCCGGCGGTCCCGGGTTACCCTCGGCTCACGACGGATCCGGGGGGGCGGCATGAGCAGCCAGACGACTGAGACGCTGATGCCGGCGGCGTTCATCGGGCACGGCAACCCGATGAACGCCCTGGAGGTCAACCGCTACACCGCCGCCTGGCGGGAGTTCGGTCGGGCGGTGCCCCGGCCCCGGGCGATCCTGGTGGTCTCTGCACACTGGTACATCGGCGCCACCGCCGTCACCGCCATGCCCCGGCCGCCCACCATCCACGACTTCTACGGCTTCCCGCAGCAGCTGTTCGACGTACGCTATCCCGCGCCCGGCCTGCCCGAGTTGGCCGAGGAGATCAGCGACGTGGTGCATCCCACCTGGGTCGGCGCCGACCTCGACTCGTGGGGCATCGACCACGGCACCTGGTCGGTGCTGACCCACGCCTTCCCCGACGCGGACATCCCCGTGGTTCAGCTGAGCATCAACGCGTTCAAGCCGCTGGACTACCACCTCGACCTCGGTGCCCGGCTCGCGCCGCTACGCGAACGCGGCGTTCTGGTGGTGGCCAGCGGCAACGTGGTGCACAACCTGGGCGGGGTGAACCCCCGCCTGACCGACGAGGGCTTCGACTGGGCGCGGCGCTTCGACGAGGCGGCCCGGGAGATCGTGCAGGACAGCCCGACCGAGGCGGCCCGGCTGGATGGGCACCGCGACTACGACCTCGCCGTACCGACCCCGGACCACTTCATCCCCCTGCTCTACCTGGCCGGGCTGGCCGGGGCCGACAGGGCCCGTCCGGAGGTGCTGGTCGACGGGTACGCGTACGGGTCGCTGTCGATGACCGCGTACACCCTCGGCCTCACCTGCGGGCCGGAGCAGCCCTCCCCCGGCGCGCCCGCGCTGCCCCGCGACGTGCCGGCCGACTCGGCCAACATCTGACCGCGGATCACCGGTCGTAGATGGTGACGGAGATGCCCCGGACGCAGAGGGTACGTGTGATCAGCGGCTCGACCCGGGTCCAGGTCCCGCCGGCCAGGCCGCAGCCGATCCGGGGCATGTGCACCGACGCGCCCAGTTCCTCGACCTGGTCAGCCAGGGAGGACAGACAGCGCTCGACGGCGTCGTACCGGATCGGCGGGCCGGCGCTGCCGCGCCGGATGCCGCGCTGGCCGATCATGTTCGCCACCCACAGGTCCGGGGCGACCCGCACCAGTCGGGTGGCGCCGAGGCCGAAGTCGTTGCCGGCACGGTGCCGGTGCCAGTCGCGGTAGTCCCGCTCCGGCTCCGGCCAGCGGCGGGAGATAGCCAGCACAAAGCCCTTTCCCCAGCCGCCCAGGTCGTTGCACACGTGGGCGATCACCTTGCGGCCCTTGGCCTGCGGGCTGGTCGCATCCCCTTTAATGATCGTCAGCGGTGTCACGGCCGACATCCTGCCCGTCGGGTACGACGAGCGCCCGGGAATTACCTCCGCAGTCCGGGGTCGGGGCGGCGAACGGTGAACGCCTGCGCCGGTCCGCCCCGCCGACCTAGGGTGGAAACACAGGCGAGGAGCGGACTTGACTTCCTCCCCCTCCTGATGGAGGCGGAGTCCCATCGGCCTTGCGGCCGGTCCGGCTCATGCCGGGCGCCTCACAGCGCGGGGTTCCTGTTTCACAGCCGACTGCGGAAGGGAGGACCCTTGCCGTCTGACATCAGCTCCACAGGCATCACCAGGGTTCTCCCTGGCTACGGCTCGACCAGCCGCAAGGATGTTCTTCGCCGCGTTGATATCCCGATCGTGGCGGGTGCGGCAGGTTGGGCACGTGGCGAGGCTGCGGTTGCGGACCATGTTCGCGACCGCGAGGTCTTCGATCACTATCGTGTCCGCGGCCCGGACCAAGCGGGTGCTGGTGCGGTGGAGGAAGTCGGCACGAGCGTTACGGACCTTGCGATGCGCGCGAGCGACCTTCGCCTTGGCCTTGCGCCGGTTCGCGCTGCCGCGCTGGCATCGGGCCATGCGCCGCTGGTAGCGGGCAAGGTTGCGGGCCCTACGCTCCAGATGGCGAGGGTTGGCGATCCTGTCGCCGTCGCTGGTGACGGCGAAATCCTTGACGCCGAGGTCAACGCCGATCCCGTGTCCGGTCGCGTCGAGCGGTCGCGGCGTGTCGGTGTCGACGGCGAACGTCACGTACCAACGGCCGTCCGGGTCGCGGGAGATCACGACCATGGTCGGATTCAGCGCAGCCAGGTCGACGTCGTCGAACGACCACACGAACGGCAGTGGCCCGTTCGTCTTCGCCACATGCAGCGCGCCGTTTTTCATACGGAACGCCGAGCGGGTGTAGTGCGCCGACTGGCGGCTGTTGCGGGACTTGTAGCGCGGGTAGCGGGCGCGGCCGGCGAAGAAGTTCGTGAACGCGGTGTGCTGGTGCCGCAGGGTTTGCTGCAACGGCACCGACGACACCTCGGACAGGAACGCCAGTTCGGTGGTCTTCTTCCATCCGGTGAGCGCGGCGTCGGTCTGCCGGTACGAGGTTTTCTCGCCCCGCTGGTGGTAGGCGGCGTGCCGTTCGGCGAGGGTGCGGTTCCAGACGAGGCGTACGCATCCGAACGTGCGGCGCAACACTGCCGCCTGTTCGGGCGTCGGGTAGGCCCGACACTTGTACGCCGTCCGCATAGGACTGACCGTACCCAACCATATCTGTTCTGTAAGAAGCGGGCCGTGTGCCTGCGAACTTCGTTCTCGGACCGTCCCGGCTTCGCCGGGCCGCTCCTGACGGAGTCCGAATTCCTCCCCAGCCTGAAGGCTGGGGCATCCTCCGGAGGTAACAGGTGACGGAGCCGGAAGAGGACGAGGAGAAGACCCACAAGACCGACGAGGTGCTCTTCTCCCCGGACGGGGACCCGCACCACACGCCGTCGCAGAACCCCCGACCCGACGAGCACCAGCCGGTCCGGTTCCAGCACGACGGCGAGACGGACACCGTCGTCGACGAGTGACGGCGGGTGGGGGCGTCCACCGACGCCCCCACCACGGTCGCTCAGTCCTCGGCTCGCCAGCGGTAGAACACCTTGGCCAGCGAATCCTGGTGGCCGTGCCACCGGTCCGGACGGTAGGGGCTGATGTACGGACTGAGCTCTTCCATCACCTTGCTGAAGGCCGGCTTGTGATGGTGGTGCCGCAGGGACTCGGCGACGGACGTGTCCTGCTCCAGCAGGTGCACGTAGACGTCGTCGATCGAGTACAGCCAGCGCCCGGTGACCCCCAGCTCGGCGGGGAGCGAGCCGGCGTCGGACTCACCGAAGACGCGCGCCACGTCGGGCTCGGCGCCCGGCTTGAGCCGGCCCACGATCACGGTTAGCGTGGTGTCCTCGGGCTCCGGCCCGTCCGGCGCCCAGTGGTAGAACTCCTTCGCCACCGAGTCGGACGGGTTCTTCCAGTATCTCGGGTACGGCGTCACGTACGGGCCGATCTCCTCGGCGATCTTCTGGAACGCCGGCAGGCCACGGGTCTGGCCCGACACCTTGGGGTCCTGCCTGCGCTCGATGACGTGGAGATAGAGGTCCTCGTGCGACAGCAGGATCCGCCCGATGACACCGAGGTCCTGCGGTCGGGTGGTCCGGTCGTAGTAGCCGAAGACGTCGCCGACGATGCTTTCACTGCCGGGAACCATGTGGCAGACGATCACGTTCCGGAAGACCATGGCTGCTCCTTGGGTGGGTTCTTGGTACCTGGGTGTGCAGGAAGAACGGGTGCTCAAGCGGCGAAGGTGACCGGTAGCTCCAGCAGGCCCCGGAACGGCGACGCGGCCGGCAGCCGGCGTACCTCGGCGAGCGGCACGGCGAGCCGCAGTCCGGGCAGCCGGCGCAGCAGCGCCGCGATGCCGAGCTGCGCCTCCATTCGGGCCAGTGAGACGCCCAGGCAGTAGTGGACGCCGTGCCCGAAGCCGAGATGCGGGCCGCGTACCCGACGGATGTCCAGCCGGTCCGGGTCGGCGAAATGCGCGGGGTCGTGGTTCGCCGAGTTGATCACTACGCCGACGACCGAGCCGCACGGGATCCGTACGCCCCGGTACTCGACGTCGTCGGTGGCGATCCGGGGGCTGGCCACCGGCAACGGGCCGTCGAACCGGAGCAGCTCCTCGATCGCCGAGGGCAGCAACCCGGGTGTGGCGCGCAGCAGTTCCAGCTGGTCGGGATGGGTGAGCAAGGCCAACACCGCGTTGCCGATGAAGTCGGCGGTGGTCTGGTGCCCGGCGAACAGCAGCAGAAAGGTGGTGGTGACCAGTTCCGGCTCGGCCAGTGCCCCGTCCTGGTCGCAGGCGTCGATCAGGGCGCTGATCATGTCGTCGCCGGGCCGCGCTCGTTTGGCTCGCACCAGGTCGGCGAGGTAGTGGTGCAGCCGCAGCTGGGCCTCCTGCACGGCCGCCCGCTCCTCCTGCGGGCTGCGGCGGGACGATCCGGATGTTCTGATCACCTGGGTCCAGCCGAGCACCTGCTCGTGGTCGGCGACCGGTACGCCGAGCAGCTCGCAGATCACCGTCATGGGCAGCGGGATCGCGAAGTCGCGCATCAGCTCGGCCCGACCCTGCGGGACGACCTTGTCGAGCAGGTCGCCGACGATCTGCGCCACCCGGGGCCGCAACGCCTCGATCCGGCGCGGTGCGAACGCCTGGGACACGATCCGCCGCAGCCGGGTGTGCTCCGGCGGGTCCGAGTTGAGCATGTTCCGGTTGAGTCCCTCGGAGTTCGGCCCGAAGATCCGCAGGTAGTGCTGACCGGGGCCGTACAGGTCCTTGGACAGCCGGGGGTCGGTCAACGCCGCCCGGGCGTCGTCGAAACGAGTGATCAGGTACGAGTCGAAGCGCGGCGAGCTGACCGGGCACACCGGCCGGTCCGCCCGCAGCCGGGCGAAGGTGGGATAGGGATCGGCGGCGAACTCGTCGGTGTAGAGGTCGGATCCGCGTACGGCATGGTCGGTCAACGCGACTCCTCAAGCTCGGCGCGCACGGTGTGCAGGACCTGGTACGTGTTTCGCTGCGCGGATTCGCGCAGCTCACGGATCACGCGCAGCAGCCGGTCACGGTGCTCGCTGCGGCCGAAGGCGTCCAGCCGTTCGCGGTCCGCCCAGTCGCTGATGATCAGATAACTGCGCGGATCGTCGGCGTCGCGGACCAGGTCCTGGCGCAGGCAGCCGTCCAGCGCACGGATCTCCTCGGCCGCCGCGAGCCACTCCTTCTCGAACCGTTCCTCGCAGCCCTGCCTGGTACGCATCGCGAGCACGGTGCGGACCCGGGTCATCGCGCACCGCCGAACACCAGGTGCAGATGCTTGCGGAGCGCGTCCGCGTCGATCGGCTGGCTGCGGAACCCGACGTGCCCGTCCGGCCGGACGAGGTAGAGGGCCGCGCCGCTGACGCCGTAGGTCGCCCGGAACTCGCCGTCGGCGTCGCGCACCATGGGCGGGGCCAGCAGCCGCGGCGCCCGGGCGTCCGGGCTGAGCAGCAGATATCCGTCGACCTCCTCGGCGGTGTGCCGGCGCAGCTCGGCGTACAGCTTCTCCAGCGTGGCCAGCGTCCCCTCGTCGGCCGAGGCGTCCGCGTAGAGCAGCAGGGTGTGCCGGGTGCCGCGGGTCAGGTCGCGCAGCCGCAGCGGGTGCCCGACCCCCGGCCGGCGCAGGCCGCCGACGTCGGGGGCGCGATCACCGGGCCGAGGGCCGTCGCGCAGCGCGTCGGGATCGGACACGCACTCGCCGACGAGGGGGCTGTCGGCGTAACTGAGCAGCAGGGACATCTCCTGCAGGAACTGACGCTTCAGGTCCTCGCGGTCCAGTTCGTCGGTGAAGGCCAGCCGGACGGCGCGCCCGACGACCTCCTCGCCCTCCGGGCGCCGTTCGGTCTCGTAGCTGTCGAGCAGTCCGGGCGCCGCGATGCCACGCACCGCCAGCGCCAGCTTCCAGGCCAGGTTCCAGGCGTCCTGGATGCCGGTGTTCATGCCCTGGCCGCCGGCGGGCGGGTGCAGGTGCGCGGCGTCGCCGGCCACGAACACCCGGCCGTCCCGATACCGGTCGACGATGCCGTGGCTGATCCGGAACACCGACGACCAGCGCAGGTTCGATGCCCGCGTGCCGGGCGGGGCCAACTGGTCCAGTGCGGCCTGGACGTCGGCGAGGGTCGGTTCGGCGAGTTCCTCGCTGAACCCGGGCGGGGCGTCCTGCCCGCCGGTCTGCGCGAAGAACCGGGGCGGCGCGAGCGTCGCGATCCGGTACCGGGACTCGCCGCGCAGCGGCACGCACACCAGCATGCCGTCCATCCGGCCGTCCGTCTCGTGCAGGAACCGCAGCAGGTGACCGTCCGGCATGTCCCAGTCCACGTCGACGTCGCCGAGCATGAACAGCTGCGGGAAGCGGCCCAGCCCGCCGGTGAAGGTCAGCCCGAGCAGCTCGCGGACCCGGCTGTGCGCGCCGTCGCAGCCGACAAGGTACGTCGCGCGTACAGTCTCGGTGCCGCCGTCGGCGGTCGCGACGGTGGCGAGCACACCGTCGTCGTCCTGGGTGAACCCGGTCAGCTCGGCGCCACGCTGCGGGCGTACGCCGAGGGTGGCCAGGCGTTGGGTGAGTAGCCGCTCGGTCTCGTACTGGGGCAGGCCCAGGTGTGCGTACGGCAGCTCCGGCAGCTCCCAGCTCATCCGGTGGGTCTGCACACCGTTGACGAACACCACGTTGCCGGTCAGCCAGATCCCGGCGTCCATGGCCTCCCGAACGATGCCCTGGTCCTCCCAGAGTTCCATCGTGCGGCAGTGCACCCCGATGGCCTTGTCGGCCTGCCCCGCCGGAGTGGCCAGCTTGTCGATCACCCGGCACTCGATGCCCCGCCGGGCCAGCTCGACGGCGACGGTGAGCCCGGTGGGTCCCGCGCCGACCACGAGTATGTCCGTTGTCCTATGCACAGCAGCTACCTCCCTGCCCGTGGTCGCTTCAGGTTCGCTTCCGGTGTCGGCCGCAGCGTGGAAGAGGCGCCGCCGGATGTCGAGTAGGAACGGTGCGATCGGTCCGGCCTCCCGCTCGGCGTGGGCCGGGTCGCTGATCCAGCGGTGGAACTCCGCCTCGCTGCTCCACTCCGCGAAGATGTGGAAGACGTTCGAGTCGGGCTCGCGCAGCAGTTCCTCCCGCAGATACCCGGGCACCCCGACCATCCGGGCGGTGACCTCGGGGTAGCCGCGGGCGAACTCGGCGTACCGGCCGGCCGGCACGGTCAGCTCGACGTCCACGAAGATCCTCGGCCCGCCACCGTCGCCGTCGTGCATGACCCGCTGGTTCTCCGGCCCGGCTGGCCCGATCAACGGCCGGACGGCGGCGGCGAGACGCGCCGCGACCGGGCCGGCCAGGTAGTCCCGCAGCGCCGGCTCGTCGGCCCATTCGGTGACGACGACGAACGCGCGCGGGTCGATGGCGTCGCGCAGCAGGCCGTGCCCGAGGTTGCCGGCCAGGCCCCCGATCTGCCCGGCGGCTTCGCGCCACGCCGATTCCACGTCGGATTCGAGTCCCGGGCGGGCGCGCATCCGGACCATCGTCCTGATCATGAAGCCTCCTCCGACGGCGTACGGGAGACGCTGGACCGGTCGAGGCGCGTACGGTCCGACGTCGTCCTGCGACCCTGCCGGAGGTCGCGTCAACCCGCCGTCACTGGCGGGCGGTGCCGAGTCCGCGACCGTTGACGCGGCCGGGACGGCCCGACTGATCCGACGCTTCCGATGTCGCTGGTCACGCTCGCGCTTCTGCGGCGTCGGCGAGGCGAATTGCGCTGTCGATAACAAGGTCCACGCAGCGGACGGAAAGGTCGTGGCCGGCGTCAGGGAAGACCGCTGTGCGTGCCGTCGGGATCTGTGCCTGAATCCTCGACGCCACCGACCCGGCGTCGTACTGGCTGCGCTCGCCGAGCATCGCGAGGCGACGGACTGGGCGGGGAGCGAATGCCGCCAGGCCGCCCAGCATGACCCAGGCGAGGAAGCGTCCGGTGACACGACCGAAGCCGGCGGGATCCAGCAGGGTGATCGTTTCGGCGTGGCCCGGGCGGTGCAGGGCGTATTCCAGGGCCACCCAGCCGCCGAAGGACATGCCGACGAGGTGTGCACGTTCCACGTTCAGGGCGGCCAGGGTCTCGTCCAGCCAGCGTGCCCAGTCGTCACCGTCGTGTAACGGTTTCTCCTGGACGGAGCAGCCAGGCTCGCCGACCGGGTCGATGGCGATCACCGGCCGGGCCGTCCGCAGCCGGCGCACGTACGCGTGCCACGACAACGCATTGCCGCCGGCGCCCGGCAGCAGCACGAAGGGCACCCCGTCACCGCCGGTCGTGTACGTGCGGGTCACGCCGAAGCTGGTCTGAGCGTCCACCTCGACCATGTCGGCCGGCAGCCGTCGTTGCCGCATGTCCGCATAGGTCCGGGCGAAACGCTGCCGACCGCAAGGGATCACCATGCCCAGACGCGTAGACCACGAGATGCGCCGCCGCCAGATCGGAGAGGCGCTGTTGCGCATCGCGAGTGCCCGCGGACTGCAGTCGGCCAGCATGCGGGAAGTCGCGGCGGAAGCCGGCGTCTCCCTCCGCCTGGTGCAGTACTACTTCCATACCAAGGAGGAACTACTTCTCACCGCCCTGGCCTACCTCGGCGAACGGCTGACCGCCCGGGTCGAGAGTCGCATCCGCGCCCAAGGGCCGGTGACACCGCGCAGCGTCGTGTACGGCACGCTCACCGCCATCCTGCCCATCGACGCCGAGAGCCTTGAACTGACCAGGACGTACACCGGCTATTACACGCTGG
Organism: Micromonospora sp. NPDC006766; assembly: GCF_040636055.1. Lineage (NCBI taxonomy): Bacteria > Bacillati > Actinomycetota > Actinomycetes > Micromonosporales > Micromonosporaceae > Micromonospora > Micromonospora sp. NPDC006766. The sequence goes on from NZ_JBEYIX010000004.1 coordinate 125,257, forward strand.
CCCTCACCGACCCCGATCTGGCGAGCCGGCACGGCGCCACCTACCCGGACAAGGTGGAACGACTGATCGCCACCCAACTTCGCACCGCGCAGGAGGCGGATCAGGTCGACCGCACCGTCGATCCGCAGACAACGGCTGCCGGCCTGCTGGCCCTCACCAACGGACTCGGCTCCAGCGTCCTGGGGGGCCAGCGCGACGGCCAAACGGCACTAGCCGTTCTCACCTACCACCTCGACCGCCTGTTTGAGCGCGAAGCCACCGGACCGGCATCGTGAACAACGGCACCATCACCCGGTCGCGACTTTCGTTACGCCGGGTGGGTGGGCGACAGGGCGCGGGTGACGACGGTGAGGTCTGCGGAGCCGAGCCCCTGTGCCATCGCCCGCTGCCACTCGGCGGCGAGGCTCTCGGCGGCCGGGAACCGGCCGGCATCGACCTCGCGCAGCGCCAGGTTGACGTCCTTGACGGCGAGGGCCAGGGGGTACTGGGCGGTGTAGTCGTCTCGGCCGATCCGTTCCAGCTTCTCCGCCGCCCAGGGCGACACCAGTGGGCTGCCCCGCAGGGCCGCCAGCACCGCCGGGCGCTCCAACCCGAGGGCGTCGCCGAGCGCGACCGACGCGGCGAGCCCCTCGGCCACGAAGGCGAGCAGCAGGTTGTTGACCAGCTTCAGGCGGGAGCCGTGGCCCGTCGGCCCGACCCAGACCGTACGCTGAGCGACCGCGTCGAAGACCGGGGCGACTCGCTCCCGGGCCTGTTCCGGCCCGGAGGCGAAGACGACGAGCTTGCCCTGCTCGGCCGGGCCTCGGCTGCCGGCCACCGGCGCGTCCATCAGGACGATCCCGGGGTGCTCGGCAGCGACCTGCCGAGCGAGGCGTTCGGTGTCGGCCACGCCGATGGTGCTCATCTGTGCCCAGATCGCGCCGTCGGCCATCGAGGCCAGCATTCCCTGGTCGAAGGCGATGGAGCGGACGGCGTCCACGTCGGTCACCATCGTGATCACCACGTCGGCCCCCCGCGCCGCGTCGGCGGGGCTGGACCCGACCTGAGCGCCCTGGTCGGCCAGTTGATGGGCGGGCCCCGGATGGCGGTTCCAGACGGCCGTCGGCAGGCCCGCCCGCAGAATGTTGCGGGCCATCGGCGCGCCCATGCCGCCGAGGCCGAGCACCGCCACCCGCCGGGTCTGCGTCATCTGCCCACCTTCCCTCCGGCAGCGTAGGCCGGAGCGGGCGGCCGCGGCCCCCGAATGACGACACCCGCGCGGGGTAGTCACCTGCGGCAGCCCACGGAAAGGTATCGACCTGATGAAATATCCGGAGTTCGTGGCACAGGTTCGTGAGCGGGGCGAGTACGACAGCGCCGCCGAGACCCAACAGGTCATCAGCGTGGTGGTGGCCTGCTTGGCGGAACGGTTGACGCCGGACGAGGCGAGACAGCTCGGCTCGCAGTTGCCGGCGCAGCTCGGTGACTTCCTGAAATCGGCCCCGGGCGGCGCCCCACGCATCGGCGTGACGGAGTTCCTCGACAGGGTCAGCGACGGCATCGGCGCCACGGAGCGCACCGCGGAATGGGACGCGAGCGCAGTCCTGTCCACCATCGCCGACGCCGTGTCCGGCGGAGAACTCAACGACGTGGTGACCCAGCTGCCATCCGGCTACGCGCAACTGTTCGGACGGCCCGGCGTGTCGGGCTGACGCGCGGGCCGACAACGTTCCTCGCCGGGTGCGCGTACGGCTCGCTCACGGGCGGGTCGTTCCCGCCAGCAGCGCCAGCCCGGTCTCCGGGTCGACCCGCTTGGCGAGGTTCGCCCCGACCTCGGAGATGATGACCTCCAACGTCGGCCACACCTCGCCGCGCAGCAGGTGGCCGCCGACGGTCGATCCGTCGCGGCGGCCCAGCACCGCGTGCACGTGCAGCGCTGCCTTGTCCTCGTGCTCAGCGATGTCGCCCAGCAGGGACAGGACCTCCACCTGCTCCCGGACCGGGATGGTCCGGTAGTCACGCTTCTCGCGCTCGAAGTAGCCCAGATCCGCGGCGGCGAACCCGCCGACGGCGGTGACCCGGGCGCCACGGATGCGGTGCCGCTGCGCCACCTCGTTCACGGCGGCCACCGCGTCCTCGCCCTTGTCGACCACGACCACCAGGACGCGCCGGTCGCCGCCGCTCAGCTCGACTTCCCTCATTGCCACCCTCATCTCGCCGTCCACCCGCCACGTTATCGACGCGGGCGGTGACGCCAGGACGGTTTGCCGTCGGCCCGGTCGGGAAGCCGAGTGTTGCCATGGCGCGGATCCGGTAACCGCGCCGCCGTCGAGGCGGGAGGTTGACATGGGTAACCAGGAGCGACTTCACGACCTGCGCAAACAGGCCCACAACGCGGGCATCGAGGGCAACTCCAAGATGACCGAGGGGCAGTTGCAGCAGGCGCTCAAGAGCGCCGGCAAAGGCGAGTCGCCGCAAATGGCCAAGCGGCAGGCCAAGGGCTGACCGGGCGGCTCGACGCCGGCATCCCGTCGGGGTGCCGGCGTCGAGGGCGGCTCAACGCCGCCCGATCAACGGCGCGTAGTCGGTCGCGGTGAGCGGCACCACGGAAAGCGATCCGTCGGCCCGCGGCACCGCCAACGGCTGACCGTACCGGCTGAACGTGACACCGTGCACGTCGGCGCGGCTGGACAACGTGCAGACGATCTGGCCGTACGCGACGATCTGGTCGCTGCGTCCGGTCTCGTCGCTGGGCCCGCCGACCTCGACCTCGGCGACGCCGCCGCTGAGCCGGGCGCCGGCCACCGAGGTGGTGCCGGCCAGGGCACTGGTGAAGCCCACGTCCCGCTCCGCGTCCCCGGGCCCGGCCAGCAGGTGCCGCAGGTGCGTGTCGACGTCGGGCAGGTAGTCCACGCGTCGCACGACGGTCCGCAGGCGGTCATCCCGGACGAAGCAGAGTGACTCGTTCACCCGTCCGGCGTTCGACGCGGCACCGTCGCCGGCCGGCGGGCTGTAGGCCCGGGGTGGGCCCGGCACGCGGCGGGGCTCCTCGTCCACGGGTACGCCGCACCCGGCGAGCAGCAACGCCGCCACGGCCACGATCGACACGCGCCGGTTCACGGCAGGCACCCCGGCAGCTCCACCCGGAACCGGGCTCCACCCTCGGGGCGGTCGGTCACCGTGGCCCGGCCGCCATGCATGGCCGCGTGTCCGGCGACGAGCGCGAGACCGAGGCCGGTCCCGTCGGTGCCGGCCCGGGCGTGGGCGGCCCGACCCCGGACGAAGCGGGCGAAAATCACCTCACGATCCGGCGCCGGCACCCCCGGACCGTCGTCGTCCACCTCGATGATGCCGGTGCCCTCGTCGTCGCAGGCCAACCGCACCTCCACCGGCCCCCCGGCGTAACGGACCGCGTTCTCCACCAGATTGAGCAGGATCTGCGCCACGCGGCGCCGGTCGACCAGCCATTCACCGCCGGCGGGGGCGGACCGCACCAGCTCGTCCGGCAGCCCGTGTGTCCGGCAGGCGTCCCGGGCCAACGCCTCGACGTCGACGCGCTCACGGTGCACGGGCTGCTCGGTGCGGGCCAGCTCGATCAGGTCGTCGACCAGCCGCTGGAAGCGGGCGATCTCGTCCGCCACGAGGCCGGCGGCAGTGGCGGTGCGTTCGTCATGATGTTCGCGGCGGCGGTCCAGCACGCTCGCCGCCGCGGCCAGCGTCTGCAGCGGAGAACGCAGTTCGTGGCTGACATCGGCGGCGAAACGTCGGTCCCGCTCGATGTGCCGGATTAGTTGCTCCACCATCCGGTTGAACGAGGTGGACAGGCGGGTGAGGTCAGGATCGGTGGCGGGATCGAGGCGGGTGCTGAGGTCACCGGCAGCGATCCGTTCGGCGGCGTCGGCGACGGCGGTCAGCGGGCGGAGGCTGTGCCGGGTGGCGTACCAGCCGAGTGCGGCACCCGAGCCGGCGACCATGATGGCGACCGCGGTCAGGGTGAGCCCGACCAGCTGAAAGGTCTGCTCGACCTCGCGCAGCGAGGTCAGTTCGTAATAGCTGGTGGTCGGCGAGAGCGGAACGCCGACCAGCAGGGCCGGCTGCCCGTCCGTCCGGATCCGCTGGACGGCCGGCTCGCCGGAGCGGACCATTCGCTGCAGCTCGGGCGGAACCGAACTGGCGCCGATCTCCGCGGTACGGGCGTACCACCGGCCGTCGCGCTGCAGCAGGGGCCGCCGTGCGCTGCCGGTGTCCAGCGAACGAAGCACCTCGGCGACGTCCGGCGTATCCGTGTCCAGGCCCGCACGGACGACCGCGGCGTCGAAGTGGGCCGCCCGGATCGCGGCGCGTTCCCGCTCGTCGAGCAGGGACCGCCGGGTCAGGTCGTACGAGAAGAGGGCCATCGCCGCAGCGAGCAGCAGCGCGCCGATGGCGAACGCGGCGGTGACCCGGGCGCGCAGTCCGAGACGATTCATCTCTGCAGCTTGTAGCCGAGGCCACGGAGGGTCACCAGGTAGCGCGGGTTGCCCGGATCCTCCTCGATCTTCTGACGCAACCGGCCCACGTGCACGTCGACCAGCCGCTCGTCGCCGGTGTCGTATCCCCACACCCGCTGCAGCAACTGTTGGCGGGACAGCACTTTGCCGGCGTGCTGGGCCAGCTCGCAGAGCAGACGGAACTCGGTCCTGGTGACCGCGACGGGTCGGCCGGCGCGGCGGACCTCACCAGCGTCCGCGCTGATCTCCAGATCGCCGAAGACCTGCACCGCGGTGGACGTGACGACGGCCCGGCCCCGGCGGCGCAACGCCCGCAATCGGGCGGACAACTCCTTGATCGCCACCGGCTTGACCAGGTAATCGTCGGCGCCGGCCTCCAGCGCGGCCACGATGTCGTGCGTGTCGTCGCGGGCGCTGACCACCACGATCGGTACGTCGTCGTCGCGGCGAAGCTGTCGGATGCAATCGAATCCGTCCAGCCCGGGCAGCATGAGGTCGACGAGCACGTTGTCCGCCGGGTCCTGGCGTTGCCGGCGCAGCCCCTCCTCGGCGCTCGCTGCCCCGTACGCCGTGTAACCCTCCTCCTCCAGCGCGAGCAACAGCGCGAGCCGGATCCGGTCGTCGTCCTCGATCACCAGTACGGCTGTCACCCGGGCATCATCCCTGGCCGAACCCCGGATCACCAACCCCGCAATTTTCGATGCGGATTTGTCACACAACTGTCATACCACCGCGCGACGAACTCCACGATCAGCACGCAGGGTGTGGAACAGCAGCAAACCAAGCCGCAGAGGAGCCCTGAGTGACCACGCACCAACCACTCCCAGCGGAGTGCCGGGTGCCCCGGGTCGAGCTGGACATCACCTCGGAACTCGCCCTGTCCCGGCTGTCGGAGGTCGGCGCGGTTCTGGACCGGATCCTGTCCCTGCAACCCGGGGAGGTGGTGATCGACCTGTCCGAGTGCCGGCACCTCGACGCGGCCGCCATCGGGTTACTGCTCGACGCCCAGCGACGGATGACTCGACGAGGCGGCGTTCTCACGCTCCGCGATCCCCACCCGCGGATCCGCCGCATCCTGGACACCGCCGGTCCTGACCAGCCGCGGCAGGTCGCCGATGCCACCCCCGCCATGAATGACCCGGCCGGCGGCGGTCCGGCGAGACCGGCGCTCGGGCGGGCTCGGGTCGTCACGCGGCCCTGAACCCGCCGCCGAAGCCAAGTCCAAGGAGGAATCAGTGACCGGCAGTGCGCTCCTCAGCGCCCTCGCCGTCGGCCTCGTGGTCGGCATCGTAGGCAGGCTGGTTCTGCCGGGGCCGAAGGCCGCCCCCGTGTGGTTGACGGTCGCCCTCGGTGTGGCCGCCGCGCTACTGGGCTCCGTCACCATCCGCCTGATCGGCGTCGACGTGGACCCGACGCTTCCCCGACTGCTCGCCCAGATCGGCTTCGCGGTTCCTGCGGTGGTGCTCGGGGTCGTCGCCGCGGGACGCCGGGGCGGCGATGTCACCCGGTCCTGAGCCCGCACACCATCCGGCAACCGCCAAGCCCGCACGTCGGTACGGGCACAGCGCGAAAGGAAAGGCATGACGGTCGTACCGGCGGACCATTTGATGAGTTTGATCTGCGACGACTGCGGCGACACGGTCACCGGGAACGCCTCCGTCCTGCCCGACGCCGAGGTCGTCTGGACACTGGTGTTCGAGCACGGCTGGACCGGTTCCCCCTTCGCCGCCGGTCCTCACCTCTGCCCTCGCTGCGGCCGACAACCGGATGACGGCGGTGACGACGGCGCGGGCGGGAGGCGGATGCCCGGCCGCGACGACGCGCTCGGGGTCGACGACCTCGACGGGGCCGGCGACGATCGGGCGGCCGGGCACCCGGGGTCGGCGGAAGCGGTGCGGCGGGCGCTGACCGAAGCGGTCACCCTCGACCGGCAGGTGCTGGTCGACCTCGCCGAGGTGCGCACCATCGACTCCGCCGGTCTCGGCCTGCTGGTGCGCGCCCGTCAGGAGGCGCGACAGGACGGCAAGGTGCTCTGCCTGGTGGCGCCGTCCCGCTTCGTCCGGACCGTGCTGCACACGATGCGGCTGGACAGCGTCTTCCCGGTCATCCCCACCCGTACGGTTGCTTTCCAACGAACCGCCAAGCCGTCGGCGGAACCCAGCCGCCCGGTGCCCACGACCGGCAGGGCCCGGCAGAATCGGCCGCCCGGTGAGCACCCGCCCGTTCAGCACAGTCCGGTGGCGCCCGCCGCGCCGGTGACGACCACGGAGGCCGCCCAGTGATGCCCTGGCCATACCCCGAGCACAACCCCTACCTGGGCAACGACGGAGTCCACGAGGAGGACCTGCGCATCGCCGCGCTGGTGGCACAACGGCTGAGCGCCGACTGGACCACCCGTCGTCAGCAGATCTCGGTGAGCGTGCAGAACCGGGTGGTCATCCTCACCGGGATGGTCGCCGACCCGGCCACCCGGCGGGCGGCCGGCGACCTGGCCTGGGACGTCACCGGCGTTTTCGACGTCTGCAACGCCCTCACCCTGTACGGCCGCGGACGTGGCCGACGATGAGGTGACGGGCGGTCATCGAGCCGCCGCCTGGGCGTGACAACCGCTACCCGTCGAGTTCCGTGCGCGGCGGCAGGTCCGGTGCCCATGTCAGGTCGTACCGGGGTTCGGCGACCGCCTGAGCGAAGGCCGTCGCCGCGGCGGGCGAGCTTTCGATGCGCCAGTCCTGTTCCTTGTTCACCTCGAACCAGATGAGCCCGATGATGTCCTGGTGGGCCGGCAGCATCCGGAACGTCTCCCTGATCCACTCGGCCTTGCGCCCGTCGTTCTCGGAGGCGCCGGTCTCCGTGATGACCAGCGGCTTCTTGCTGAATGCGCGGATCTCCGTGATGGTCTCGTTAAAGATCGCGTCGAAGGACCGGTACTTCGAGAATGCTCCCATGCCGTAGTAGCCGCTGATGCCCACCCAGTCGACGTAGGCGTCGCCCGGATAGAGGGTGGCGAGTTTCGCCGTGTGGTCGCTCCACTTGGCGTTCGGGCTCCACACCCAGATGACGTTGCTGACGCCGGCCTTCCGGAACAGGTCGTGCACGTGCCGCCACGCCTTGACGTAGTCGCCCGGGCGGTTGCCGTTGGACATCTCGCACCACGGGTACCAACTGCCGTTCATCTCGTGGGCGAGCCGGATGGCCACCGGGTAGCCGAGCGACCTGATCCCTTCGGCCCAGGACCGCAGGTAGTTGTCGAAGTCGCCGTGCACTATCCGGGACAACCGGTAGTCGGCCTGCTCGGACCGGAGCTTGTCGATCTGCCGGCGGGCCAGTCCCTTCTTGCGCGCTGCGGCGTCCACACCGTAGTCCCACGGTTCCCAGCCCAGCATCGGCAGCATGCCCCGGCCGCTGATCCGGTCGAACAGCTTCCGGTTGAACCGGTCCGACGCCCACCCCGCGCCGAAGAGCATCACCTGCGGCCGGCGCTTCGCGGCCTTCGCGAACGCGTCCACCGCGGCGAAGTCGTACGGGCCCTTCTGTGTCATGACCCCGATGAACGCCTTGCCGACCGGCGGGAAGACCGGCGGGGCCGGCGGCGGCGACGGGCTCGGTTCGGTCTCCGCCACCGCCTCGGCCGTCACCACCGCGTGCGGTTCGGCGCGCGCCAGCCGGTCGGGCATGGCCTGGTCCCGCTTCCCGGGCAGGGCGGCCGGCGCCAGGGCGAAGGTGTAGGTCAGCAGCGCGGCGCCGATCAACGCCATCGCGACCCGCGGAACCGTCAGTCTCAGCACCGCACACCCCCGTCCGCCGCCACCCGTGCCGTCGGCGCGGACCGTTCCTCGCTCTTGGCGCGAGCGAGAAGCCCGCTCGGGTCGTCGCGCTGCTGCCGCCTGGCCCGCAGACTTGAAACGAGCGCTATCAGCGGCGGACCGAGACCGGTCAGGATCGTCAGGACCGGCCACACCCGGAGCAGGGCGAGGTCGTTGCCGAACACGAAGCTCGCGCCGAGCAGTCCCGCGGCGACGGCCGCCCAGCAGAGGTGCAGCCGGAAGGTCCCGAACGACTCGATGGTGCGCAGCTTTCCCTTCGCCGTCACCACGAAGCCGAGCTTGCGACGCAGCAGCGCCGCGACGCCGGCGGCCACGTAGACGGGCCCGGCGAACAGCGCCAGCGCCATACCGACCATGCCTATCTCCTCCCGTTCGTGGGGGGCGATGTTGAAGCGGCGGAGCCAGAGCCACAGCACGAACCAGGTGCAGATGGTCGAGCCCCACAGCATCGACCACACGGTGACGTCGAGCCGCGCGGTGCTGACCCCGGTGAGCAGGTACATCGCCGTGGCGACGTTGCCCAGCAGCAGGCTGACCGCCACGCTCGGGTAGTAGAACTGCAGCAGGCGGTACTGCCAGCGCCGCCGGGACCGCAGGGTTCGGGGCGCGCGCAGCTCGGGACGGACGAGGATCTCGCAGATGCCGGCCGCCCACCTCTTCTGCTGGTTGAAATAGTCGGCCCAGGACGTCGGGCCCTCGCCGATGGCCACCACGTCGGGGGTGTAGACGCCCTTCCACTGGTTGCCCGTCTCCGGGTTGACCGCGGCGTGGACGCGGATGCTGGTCAGGTGGTCCTCGATGATCGAATCCTGGTAGCCGCCGATGGTCTGCCACGCCGCCGGCCGGTAGAGGTGGCCGGTGCCGGTGAGCAGCGGCGCGTCCAGGCCGTTGCCGCCGCGGGCGATGAGCCCGTTGTAGAGGTACTGCTGGACCGAGGCGCCGTGCGCGACGAAGTTCTGGTGCATGTTGCCGTAGACCTGTGGTGTCACCACGAAGGCGACGTCCGGGTCGCGGAAGTAGCCGAGTGTCCGTTCGAGAAAGTTGGGCAGGGGCACGTGGTCCGGGTCGACGTTGGCCACCACGTCGTACCGGTGCTCGTGTTCGGCCCGCCAGGCGTTGTGGTTGCCCGACTTCGTCCGGGCGCGGAACTCGCCCGTGGGCTGGTTGTACTCCGGCCTCCCCTGGCGGCTGAAGTGGCGTACGCCGAGCCGCGCGGCCATCTCCTTCACCGCCGGGTCGTCGCCCTCGTCGAGGATCCACACGTCGACCTGGCCGCAGTACACGAGCTGCCGCAGCCGGCGCAGGGTCCGTTCGACGACGTCGAGCGGCTCCTTGCTGGGCACGATCGTGGTGAGCAGGGCCACCCGCAGGCCGACCGGCGGATCCACCGGGACCGGGTCCTTGGCGTGGAACGCGAACACCCAGACGACGACGTTCTGCGCGAGGCGGATCAGCTCGACGCCGACGACCACGCAGAAGCCGAGCCGGGCCGCCATCGTCCGCGGGTCGCCGAGCCCGATCACCCCCGATCCGGGTACGTGCTCGGGAAGCAGCAGCCAGCCGATGAACAGCAGCCCAGCCGCGCTGTTGACGAGGACGAGCAGGGTGAGGATCGCCCGTGCCACGGGCGAGGCGACGTGGCGGAACTCGACCGCCGCCCGAGGGTGCCGGGGCTCGGCCAGCGGACCGGCGATCGCACCGCACCTCGCGTACGCGAGACGGGCTTTGATGTTCAGCTGACGGCGGTCCGGGCGCGGACCGGTCGGCGGTCGCGCCGAGGGCCCTGGACCGTCGCGGGACGGCCCTCTCTTCCTGGCTGGAGACAGGCGTGTTTGGGCGGCGACGGCCACGGTTCCCCCATGAGTCTGGATCTTGCTCGTCATGAACTCGGCGGTGGCTGATGCTGAGCGGGCACATCGAAACGTCGGTGGCGCGAACATCGCGGGCGCGGCGACCGGTCAGGGATTCGCCCGTCGGGCGGGCAGCCGGGCCAGGGCGACCGCGCCGAGCGTCGCCCAGGCCGGCAGGGTGAAGAGCAGGTACCGCGGATCCCAGATCGGCGTCGCCTGCGCGACGAGCAACAGGGCGAGTGGCGGCACCACCGCCCACGCCGAGTAGATGGCGGCGGGGTAGCGCAGCGGGAGGCTGAACAGCGCCAGCCCGAGCAGCACGGCCCCCACCGCGGCGGTGCCGAACAGTTGCCCCGGCAGCTCGGCCAGCAACTGCGGACTCGGGTGGGAGACCGGCCCGATCCGTGTGTCGCGTCCCCACCCGGACCAGAGCAGCGCGGCTGCCGGCAACAGGCCCGCTGCGGCGGCCACCAGCCATCGGGCCGCCGCCTTGCGCCGGAAGGCGAGGACCGTCCAGACGTGGCCGGCGAGCAGCAGAAGCCCGACGACGTGGCACAGGCCGAGCAGCACGATCGAGCCGCCGTATCCGACGAGCCGACGCAACGTGGGCCGTTCGATGGCCGGCCGCAGCAGCGAGGTGGCGAGCACGGCGGCAAACAAAGCCAACGCGTACGGCTGGGCCTCCTGCGCGTACCGCGCCGAGGTCGGCAGCACCGCGAAGATCGCACCGGCCAGGAGACCGGTGCCCGGCCCGAACATCCTGGCCGCCGTCGCGGCGACGAGCGCGGCCGCAGCGGTCATGGCCAGCAGAGACGGTACGCGCAGTGCGGATGCGGAGGCGCCGAACGCCTCCGCCCACGCCCGGATCAGCAGATGGTAGGGCGTGGCGGTGCTGCCCGAGTGGAGGATGTCCCGCCAGGACGACGTGGCCGCCCGCCAGGCCACGGCTTCCTCAACCCGGAGCCCGGGCCGGCCGGCGTGGGCCAGGCTGAGCACGGCCATCATCAGCGCCGGTGCCAGCCACGCCACGACCCGTCGGGCCGGGGCGACGACCGGCGGACGCCCGGGAGGGGCGGCACGCCCTTCTCCCCAGGGGTCTTCCACGCTGGCCGCCGCCGGCCCGAGCCGGGGCAGGACCATGGTCTCCGCGTCGTTCATCGTGACTCACGCTTCTCCGTGGTTCCGGGCGGATGTCACCTCGGAGCATAGTGAGGCAAGTTCGACAACGAGCCTTATATCCGGCATACGCGACTAAAGGAACATTCGGTGCGCAGGGCAACGGAGGGGCTGGGGCAGACGCCGGTCAGTGGCCGATGGCGGCGCTGGGACCGCGTCGCCGCGCCCATCGGTCGTACGTCCGCCCGCCGACGCCCACGACGCCGACCGCCGCGGCGGCGATGAGCGCGCCGACGAGCACGTCCGCCGGGTAGTGCACGCCGGTCCAGATACGGGCGAACCCGACAATCACGGCCAGCACGGACAGCGCCGCTCCCCAGCGCCAGGACAGGAACGCGCCGACCGCGAACGCCACCGCGAACGCAGCCGTGGCGTGGTCGCTGGGCAGCGACGGCCCCGGATCGTGCGGGATCAACTGGTGCACGGTGTGGGTCTGGAACGGTCGCACCTCGCTGCTGACGGCCGCCACCACCTGCCCGGTCACGAACGCCACGCCGAGCACCGCCGCGACGCGTACCACCGCCGGCCGTGCCTGCCGCAGGCCGCCCAGCAGGGGCACCGCCGCAACGACGCCGAGCACGTAGATCAACCAGACGGCCGACCATTCGAAGACGTCATCGACCTGGTCGTTTCGTCCGGCTGCGGCGTTGATGAGCTGGAAAAGGTGGTAGTTCATCCGTTTTCACTCCTTGCACCCGGCTCCCCCACCCGGCCGGCTGCATACAGCGTGCACCCTGGCAGCTGAGAGGGACCTGAAACGGCTGGCCCCGGCGCGCCTCGGTCGGCTCGGCCGGCTCACCCGCCGCGCGACGCGGCCCGACCGTCGGCGTAGACGAGATCCACCGTGTCGGTACGCCCCGACCAACGCAGGTCAAGGTGCCAGCAGCCCGCGTGCGGAAGGTCGATGATCGACGGGCCCGGCCCCCCGCGGACCTCCCGCGTCACCCGCGTATCGGTGCCGTCGAGGGTCGCGGTGATCAACAGGTCGGCCACGCCTGTCGGGGCGGACGGCGTCGGGGCGGGACGGGAGACCCAGAGGATCTTGTTGTTGGCGCCGTCCGTCCGCTCCCAGGTCAGCGGGTGGGCGAACAGCACCGCGACGATCTCACCCCCGGCGCCGAGGACATGCGGGATCTTGGCGGACACGTCGCTGAAGCCCTCGTCCGCCCAGTCGGGCAGCGCCCCCGTCTCGACCGGCGACGCACAGCCGGTCGCGGGGGTGGCGGCCGGAAGCACCGCCGGGACGGGCGTCGTGCAGCCCGCCGCCAGAACCACCGCCCCGAGCAATACCCGGCCCCGTGCCCTCATCGTGCCTCCCCGACCTGCCTGCGCCGGCCCGGCTATCCGGCTCGTGCGTACCCACTGTCAGGACACCGGCCGGGCGCCTCGGGTTCCCGCACCCGATGTCCGGACCCGTCTGGGCCCCGCATCGTGCACAGGTTGGACGCCGCGCTAGCCCAGCGAGTTGGCGACCTCGATCGCTTCGGACATGGCGAGGTCGCCCTCGAGCCGATAGGACACGCCGGCCTCCTGCCAGATCAGGGTCGAGGCGGCGAGCCGGGCCGTCTCCACCCGGACCGCGCCGGTTCGGTCCACATAGGTCACAGCGTGGGGCCCATCGATCCAGATGGCGAAGTCACCCTTGACCTGGACCCACTGCACTTCCAGCCCGCTGGCCTGCTTCTGAAAGGCCGGGTCGAGCCGGCCGTCGAAGGCGTCGACCCGCAGCGCTCCCCCGCGATACAGCAACGTGGCCACGCGGCAGGTGCCCGTGGAATCCGGATCGGCCACCAGCACCTGCTCGGGCGAGCCCAGCTTCGCCGGGAGCCGGATCGGGAAGAGCACCTTCCGCTGCGCCTCGACCAGGGCCGCGGGCCGCTGCGCCGGCAGCGGCGACGGCGAGCCGGTGGGCAACGCCGGTTCGGACGAGGTGGCGATGGTGACCCCGGCGAAGCGCAGCAGCCCTCCCACCGCGTCGGCGATGGCGGCCCGCGCCGGCGGAAGCACCGCCACGAGCAGGGCGATCAGCACCGCGACGAGGTAGCGCCAACGGCGTCGCGCGGGCGCGGGCGCGGTGAGCCGTGCCCGTACGCGGGCCGCCACCTCGGGCGGTTCGGGGGTCTGCAGCCAGCCGGCGAGGTCGCGCAGCTCCCGCTCAAGGTCATCCACGCCGCACCTCCTCGCGGTCGAGCAGGCCACGGAGCTTCGCCAGCGCCCGGGACGTCCGCGACTTCACCGTGCCCCGGGGCCAACCCAGCATCGTCACGGTCTCGTCCTCGCTGAGGTCGAGGAAGAACCGGCAGACGATCACCTCACGGTCCCGCACCGGCAACTGGCGCAGGGCCCGGACCAGCGCGGCGCGGCGTTCCCCGGCGAGGACGGCCTCGACCGCGACGTCCCCGGCGATCTCCGACAGCGGTTCGGCCGCGCCGGCGCGCAGCACGAGACCGTCCCGCCGGCTGCGCGACCGGTGCAGGTTGCGGGTCTCGTTGGCCACGATCGCCAGCAGCCACGAGCGGAACGACGACTCTCCCCGATAGCGGGAGAGGCTGCGGTGTCCCTTCACGAACGCCTCCTGGATGACGTCCTCCGCGTCCGAGCCCGCGCCGAGCAGCACCGCCGTCCGGTACGCGGACGCGGTGTGCCGGGCGACCAGGAGCTCATAGGACTCCAGGTCACCGGCCCGGGCGCGGATGACCAAATCTTCGTCGTCCAGGACAACCTCCGATGGGGACGAACTCATGACACCGGCCGCGCCACGCGGGTTCCACCGGACGCGGAACCCCGGCCGTTCCGGCGGTGTCACTCCGGCATGATGGCAGAGAAGACGATCTCGCGACGTACCCTGCTGACCGCGCTCGCCGGCACCGGCACGGTGGCGCTGATCGGCTGCGACCCGGCCGGGAGCCGGCAGGCGGGCGCGGCCACCCCGATCCCCGACACCCTGCTCGTCGAGGTCGACGGCGGGCTCGGCGTGCTGCGCGGTGGCGAACGGCTGACGATCCCGCACGCGGTCGCCGCCCCCGACGGCCAGGCGGTGTACGCCACCGCACCCGACGGCGCGGGCACCGCGTTCTGGCGGATCGACACCGCCACGGGCAGCGCCTCCACGCGGGTCACCGTGCCCGGGCAGTGGCTGCCGCAGTCGGTCTCGGCCGACGGCACGCAGGTGGCGCTCACCTCGAATGCCGCCAATGCCACGAACGGGCGCCCGGACGGTCGGGACGTGACCCCGGTGCTGATCGCCGACGTCACCGGGGTCCGGCACCGCTTCGAGCTACGGGGCAACTTCGTGCCGGAGGCGTTCACCACGGATCTCGCCGGGCTGTTCGTCCTCGAGTGGCTGCCGGCGCGGGCACCGGACCGCTATCGCGTCCGCGTCGTCGATCTCGCCACGAGGGCACCCGGCCCGCTGTCCACCCGGCTCAAGACACCCGTCCCGCCCGGTGCCGAGGAGGAAATGCGCGGCGACGGGCGCCAGGCCGTGCTCGCGCCCAACCGCACCACCCTCTACACGCTCTACACCCACCAGCCCGACCACCGGCACACCCGCGATCTGGTCAGCGGGCGGCCCGGCAACGCGCACGCGTTCGTCCACACCTTGAACCTCGTCGAACGCTGGGCGTACTGCGTCGACCTGCCACACCCGTTCGGGGAGGCGCCCGCGAGCGGGCACGCCATGGCGATCAGCCCGGCCGGCGACCGGCTCTACGTCCTCGACGTCACCTCGGGCCACGTCGCGGAGATCTCCACCGAGGAGCTCGTGGTGCGCAGGACGGCCACCCTGCCTCCGGCCAGCGGTGCCAGCCACGCCGCCGTCGGCCACGACCGTCTCTTCGTCGGCACCGGCACGGAGGTACGCACGCTGGACGTGGAGCGCCTCAGCGCCGCCGCCGGATGGCCGGTCCGCGAACCCGTCACCGGCCTCGTGCTCAGCCCCGACGGCAGGCGCCTCTACGTGGGCCAGAAGAACGCCGTGAGCTGGCACGACTCGGCCACGGGCGAGCAACTCGGCCGCGTCGAGGTGCCCGGCCTGGTGGTCCTGCACGGCCTCGCCGGACGCGCCTGACCCCGGCCCCGGTTGCCGGGCATCGTGTCGGCCGCGCTCAGCGCGCGGGCGTACCGGTCATCTGGGCGATGATGCCCGTGCCCTGACCGAGTTCGATCAGGTAGCCGTCCGGGTCGCGCAGATAGCAGCGGATCTCGACCCCGTGGTCCTTCGGCTCGGTGAGGAACTCCCCGCCACGGGAGCGCCACTGCTCGTAGACGGCCCACACGTCGGTGACCCGGATGTTGATCGCAGAGCTGAGCGAGTCCGGGTCCGGCGGCGCCTGGGCCCGGACGGTCGGCTTGTCGTCGGTGGGGCCGCCCTCGTTGTTGATCACAACGTAGCCGTTGTGGAGCCGGAGGATCGCCGGCTCGCGCTCGCGGATCACGGTGGCGCCCAGCACCTGCCGATAGAACTCGCGGGACCGGTCCACGTCCCGCACGATCAGCAGGTGGGTGAGCACCATGCCGTGCTCCGGCTGGAAGTAGTCCGGTGCTTCGTGCGTCATCCCGCCGCCTCCCCTGGCTCAGCACCCCGGGTACCCGGGGCCGCCGGTCGCACACCCGCCGGACGGGGCGGATGCGCCCACTACGCACCGGCGACGTGCGGCGCCCGCCGGGCGAGGAGGAAGACCGCGACGACCACCATCGCCAAGCCGAGCACCTCGCCCAGCACCGCCCAGGAGTCGGTGATGATCCGCTCGTCGAGCCAGAAGAGCCCGATCGCGATGGACACCAACGGGTCGGTGACGGTGATCGTGGCCAGGGCGGGTGCGCCCAGCGGGCCGGCCTGGTAGGCGTTCTGGCTCAGCAGGACGCCGAACGGCCCGAGCACGGCGAGGGCGTAGATCTGCCAATGCCCGAACACTCCCAGGATGTTGAGCCCGGGCTGCAGCCCGAGACTGCTGATGAGCCCGGCTGTCACGCCGTAAACCACGCCGGCCGCGAGTGCCAGCGGCAAGGGACGCCACTTGCGGCCCAGTTTCACGGCACCGAGCAGGCACGCGCTCACAGCGATCACCAGCGCGACGCCGAGCAGCGCGACCGACCCGAACGAGTCGAGCCCCCGGCCCTGGCCGCGGGCCGGCTGCGCGACCGACAGGAAGAGGCCGAGCCCGAGCAGGCACAACCCCGATTCCAGCAGGATCCGCGGGTCCGGCCGGCGGTGGTGGGACGCGGCGAACAACACGACGTACCAGACCAGGCCGGTCACCAGCAGCGGCTGCACGAGGATCAGCGGCACCAGGCTCAGGGCCGCGACCTGCAGGGCGAACGCCATCGCCGCGAGCACCGCCGACCAGCGCCAGCCGCGAACGCGGAGCAGCCGTACCAGCAGCCTCGGCTGTCCGGCCCGCTCCTCGGGCACCTTGCGTGAGGCTTGGAACTGCAGCAACGAGGACGCGCCGAACGCCGCGGCGGCGCACAGGGCCAGCGGGGCGCCCGCCACCAACTGTCCCACGTCGTGCATCATGCGCTCGCCCGCCCGGTCATCTGACCCCCTTCTTCGTACGAACGTGGCGGCGGATCACGGCGGTACTCGGTCCAGCCAGCGCGGGAGCGGAACGGTGCGCCACGGCACCCGCAGGAGCAGCCGCGCGATCAGCAGCCCGAGCAGGTATCCACCGATGCTGTCGGTGAGCCAGTGGTAGTTCAGATAGGTGGTGCCGATGAAGGTCAGCACACCGGGCAGCCACTGCAGGACCCGCCGCGCCGGCACGGCCAGGTAGGGCGCGAGCAGCACCGCCAGCACGAGGTAGTAGACGATGGCGTTGCTGACGTGCCCGGACGGGTATTCCACCTCCGGACCGTGGCTGAACAGGCGTACCGAGCCGTGGTGCGGCGCGCCTCGCGAGGTCCCTCGTTTCAGGCCGACGATCAGCAGTGTACTGATGATCGGAGCCAGTCCGGCCAGAATGACGGGGCGCGCCGTCCGGTGACGCCAGGCCAGCCGGCCGGACACCAGCATGGTGACGACGATCAGCGCGCCCCCTTGGCCGAGGTAGTCGAGGGCGCGCATCAGCACGTACACCGGTGTCGGCCGGTGGGCGTCGGACCAGTCCCGTACGGCGATGTCCAGCCGCAGCAGCGGCGCCCACCAGACCAGGGCCGCGGTGAGCGCGGCGAAGGCGGCGACCAGCAGGCTGTCGAACCACCAGCCGGGTGGGACCGGCGACAGCGCGGGTACGCCCAGCGGGTGGGGTCGCGCCCGCCCCGGCTCCAGCGTTCCCGCTGTCATGGTCCTCCCCGGCGTGCTGCTGCCCGTCGGCCGTCCGATGTTTGAAGGTATCCCAGATTTGTCTAAACCAGCAGTTAAGCTGATGAACGCCCCCGAGAGGCGCTCCTGGCGCCCCTCTCCGTGCATTGCCTGGGAGCATCCGACATGTCAGCGACCATGCGCCCCGAGCCGATCGGCCGGCGGGTGCTGGTCGTGTCGGCCGACATCGGCGGCGGGCACGATGCCACCGGGCGAGCTCTGGCCGAACGGGTGCACAAACTGTGGCCGGGCAGCCAGGTGGGCTGGATCGACACCCTCGACGTGATGGGCCCGGGGGTCGGCCACCTGTTCCGGCGCACCTACCTGACCAATGTCGCGGCCACGCCGTGGCTCTACGAATTCTTCTGGGCGTCGATCTGGCGGCACAGCTGGTTCGCCACCGCCTCCAAGTGGTTCACGGGCGCCTGGGCCGGTCGCCGACTCGCTTCGGTCGTCGAGACGTTCGACCCGGACCTGATCGTCTCCAGCTATCCGCTGGGCAGCGCCGGGCTCGCCTGGCTGCGCCGCCGCCGGGGCCTCGGCGTCCCGATCGGGGCGTGGATCTGCGACTTCGCGCCGCACCCGTCCTGGGTCTACCGGGACCTGGATCTGGATCTGGTGGTCCATCCGGCGGCGCTGCCCGTCGCGGCGGTCGCCGCCCCGGGCGTACGGCTGGGCGTGTGCGCGCCCCCGGTGGTCGACCGGTTCCATCCCGGTGACCGCATCGAGGCCGCCCGGCGCTGCGGCCTCGACCCGAATCGGGCGGCAGTGGTGGTGGCCTGTGGCTCGTACGGCTTCGGGCACGTCGAGGAGGCCATCCGTGCGCTGGTCGACATCGGCGACGCGGTGCAGGTGGTCGCCGTCTGCGGCCGCAACGAGCAACTGCTCGCCCAGCTGGCGGCGCTGCGCCTGCCGCCCGATCGGCTGCTGATCCGGCAGTGGGTGGACGACATGCCCACCCTGCTGCGGGCCGCCCGGCTGGTGGTGACCAACGCGGGCGGGGCCACCGCGCTGGAGGCGTGGGCCTCCGGCGCCCCCATCGTGATGTACCGGCCCATCGCCGCGCACGGCATGGCCAACGCCTCGCTGATGGCCGCCGCCGGCCTGGCCGAGACGGCCCGCAGCCCGAACGCCCTCGTCGCCTGCGTCCGCAGCCGGCTCGTCGGCCCGCAGGCCGCCGAACCACCCGCCCCCGCCGCGCATTCTCACCTGCCGGACCTCGGGCTGCCCGCGCTGGCCGACGCGCGGAGATCGACCGACGACACCCGCCCGGCGACGGTCACCCGCCCGGCCAGCTGGCCGCTGCGTTCCCAGGACGCGTTCTTCCTGCACGTGCAGTCGGAGACGGTGGCGCAGCACATCGGCACGCTGCTGGAGTTCAACCCCCGACCCGACGGCCAGGCGCTCACCGCGACGGATCTCGTAGCCCTGCTGTCCCGGCGGCTGCCCGCCATCGCCACCCTGCGCCGCCGCCTGGTCGTCCGTGGCCGGTGGCACCGGCCCGGCTGGGTGATCGACCGGCACATCGACCCCACCGCCCACCTCGACGAGGTCTCGGTCGGCCCCGGCGACGACGGCAGCGCCGTCCTGGACCGATTCTGGTCCCAGCCGCTGCCCGACGACCGTCCGCTCTGGCGGATGATGCTGATCAGCGGCCTTCCTGACGGGCGTACCCGGCTGGCGGTCAAGCTGCACCACTGCCTCGGGGACGGGGTGTCCGTGATCGGCGTCCTGGACCGGCTGCTCGACCGGCCCGACCGCCGAGCGGTCGGCGCGAAACGCCCGCCCGGCGCGCCCGAGCGGGTCGGCGTCGGCGGGTCCGAGCCGGGTGAGCTGGTCCACCGGCTCCGGCTCACCGCACGGGGGCTGGCCCGGCTGGCCACGCAGGGAAGGGCGCCGGCCACCAGGTTCAACCGTCCGGCCCGCTCACCGGACCGCCGGCTGGTCACCGCGTCCCTGCCGGCCAGCGAGGTGCTTCGCGCGGCGCGCGCCTGCCGGGCACACGCCAGCGAACTGATGCTCGCGCTCACCGCCGCGGCGCTGGCCGCCGTCCGACCGGCCGACCGGCCGCCGCGGCTGCGGGCGATGTTCGCGGTTTCCCGCAACCCCCGACGGCGGGCTCCCACCCAGGGCAACTGGACCGGCGCGGTCACCCTCGACCTGCCGCTGGGGCCATGCGCGGCGACGGACCGGGTCGCCGCCGTACGGCAGTCCATGCGCACCGCGCTGGCCAGCGGGGAAGCCGAGGCGGCCGGCCTGGTCATGCGGGCGATGGGCGTTCTACCCGCGCCGCTGCACGCCGCGCTGGCCCGACGCGTCTACACCAACCGGCATCTCAACGTCATCGTGTCCTACATGGCGCTGCCGTGGGGCACCCGGCTGCTCGCCGACGCCCCGCTGCTGGCCCCCACCCCGGTGGTTGCCCTGGCCGAAGGCGTACCCCTCGGCATCGGGGTGCTGCGGTGCCGAGACAGCTTCGAGATCGGCGCGCTGATGGACGAGTCGCTGGCCGACACCGGCGACGAGTTCGTCGCCGCCCTGCGCACCGGCCTGGCCGAACTGCTCCACGAGGTCGACGCCGGTGAGCCCGCGACCGGCGGCGGGCCGACCGACCGGGTGCCGGCCGGCGGGCCGGCCGGACGGCGGGAAGGGCCGACGTCGCCGGGGGTGGCGCGGTGCGCCTGACCGGCGCGGTGGTCCTGGTCACCGGCGCGTCCTCGGGCATCGGGGCGGCGGTGGTGCGGCGGCTCACCCGGGCGGGCAGCCAGGTGCTGGCCGTCGGCCGGCACCCGGAACGACTCACCCGGCTCGCCGACGAGACCGGTGCCGCGGCGCTGCCGGCCGACCTGGCCCGGCCCGACGCCGGACGGGATCTCGCCGAGCGGGTCCTCGCCCGGCACCCACGGGTGGACGTGCTGGTCAACAACGCCGGCGTCGGCTGGGCGGGGCCGTTCGCCGAGATGCCGGACGGGGCCGCCGACGAGCTGATCGCGGTGAACCTTCGCGCGCCGATCGAGCTGACCCGGGCGTTGCTGCCCGGGATGTGCCGCCACGGGGGCCATCTGGCCTTCGTGGGGTCGATCGCCGGCCGGCTGGGCGTGGGCCAGGAGGCGGTCTACGCGGCCAGCAAGGCCGGTCTGGACATCTTCGCGCAGAGCCTCCGGCTGGAGCTGGCCCGGCACCGGGTCACCGTCAGCGTGGTGGTCCCCGGGGTCGTGGACACGCCGTTCTTCGCCCGCCGGGGGCAGGCCTACCACCGCCGGCGGCCCCGGCCGCTGCCGCCGGAGCGGGTGGCGGACGCGCTGGCCGCCGCGATCGTCCGGGACCGGGCCGAGGTGTACGTGCCGGGCTGGCTGCGCCTGCCGGTGGCGGTGCGGGCGCTGCAGCCGGCGGTGTACCGACGCCTGGCGGCCAGGTTCGGCTGACAGGATCGGACCATGGGGGCGACCGTCACGATCAGATCCGGCGTAGCACCAGCGTCACGAAGCCCAGAACGTTGCGGTAACCGCGCGACCACTGATCGCGGTGCTCTCGAACGGCGGTAAGCGCCCCGCTGGCGTCCGGCGAGTGCCTCCGGAGTCGGCGGGACCTGCCAGAATCCCGCACCGACCATCAGGACACCGTCGGCATTCACATGCCGACCGGCCAACTCCAGCGTCTCACCGAATCCGCCGAACGCGTGTGTCGAACCAACGCACAGCACCAAGTCGTAGTCGCCGTCCGGCACGTACGTCCGGCGTCCCGCTGGTGCAGGTGAGCCGGTGGGCGAGGCCGCGTTCGGCGGCGGCGCCGGCGGCGCGTTCGAGGGCGTACGGGCTGAGGTCCACGCCGTCCGCGTGCCCATCGGGGTAGTGAGCGAGGGCCTGCAGCGCCCGCGCTCCCTCTCCGCAGCCGAGGTCGAGGACACGAGCCGCCGGTTCGCGGTCCGCTCGGCGCAGGGGCCGGTTGAGGTTGACACCGAAGATCGGGGCCGCGATCGGCCGAGTCCGGTGCACGTCCGAACTCGGGCTTCATGCCAAGCGGCCCGTGCGCGACGACGATGAGGACGTTCAGCGTTGGGTCTCCGACTCGCTGTGCGAGCATCGCCTCGTGCGCAACGAGCAACGTCTACGAACACGGACGCCCGAGTCCCGAGCTTTCGCGGAGCGCGTGCAGGTCGTCATGGGCCTGACCTCGCGCCTCAACATGTTGCCGTTTGACGACCTCGACGCGCGTAGGGCGGTGCTGACCGAGATCTTTGGTAAACCCATCCCTGACTCGCTGTCCATCCTGCCCCCGTTCTACTGCGACTATGGGCTGGGAGCGTCGTTCGGGGAGCGTGTGTTCATCAACCAGGGATGCTTCTTCCTCGACTACGGGGGCATCACCATCGGTGACCGCGTCCTGATCGGGCCCCGAGTGACTCTGAGCACGGCCGGCCACCCCGTCGAGCTCGACGAACGGTACGACTTCATCACGCACGCGCCCATCGTCATCGAGGATGAGGTGTGGATCGGCGCCGCAGCCACGATCACCCCGGGAGTGACAATCGGTCGCGGCTCGGTCGTCGGCGCGGGTGCCGTTGTCGCGAAGGACGTGCCGCCGCTGAGTGTGGTGACAGCAACAAGCGTTGTCGAACGCAAGCGACTGAAGCCGGCGTCCACTGCAGACGCCTGAGAGCGTGACGGCTGGGCGACGTGCTCAGCGTCATCTACGTGATCTTCACCGAGGGGTCGACGGCCACCTCGGGTGACCGGCTGCTGCGCCCCGACGCCGCGTACGAGGCGATCCGGCTGGCTCGCGCGCTGGCCGCGCTGCAACCGGCCGAGCCGGAGGTGCACGGCCTGCTCGCGTGGTGCGAGCTGACGGCCGCGCGCTTCCCGGCCCGGACGGCTCACTGGTGCTCTACGAGGCACTCGGCCGGGTCGCACCCTCGCCGGTGGTCGAGCTCAACCGGGCCGTCGCCGTGGCCATGGCCTCGGGCCCGGCGCAAGCCCTGGCCATCGTGGACGAGCTGATCGCCTCGGACCGGCTTCCCGGTGCGCATCTATATCATGAGCGGCGCATGGCCCGCACCGATTGGCGCAGCGAGGACATGGTGGCCAGCACGGCGGTCGGCTCGTACCCGCAGTGCGCCATGCAGTTGGCGCACCGTGCGTCGCGTCCCCGGCCGTAGCTGTCCCAGTCCGTCGAGTCCAGCAGTTCCCGGTAGCTGGCGGCGTACCCGTCGGTCATCAGGTAGCAGGGCCGCTGCCAGCCCAGCAGTGAATACGACGGGATGGCCCAGGCGGTGCAGGGGAAGTCCACCTTTCCCTCGAGGAAGTCCAGGAACAGTGGCGAGTGGTTGAGCCGCCAGCGGCGGCGCCGGCCCCCGCCGAACGCCTTGCGGAACAGCTCGCGGGTCTCCGTGACGCCGAGGAAGTGCTCCTGGTCCGGCGCCTTCTCGTAGGCGTACGCCGGGGAGAGCATCATCTCGTCCACGCCCAGATCGTCGTTGAGGTAGTCGAGCACCTCGATGACAGTCTGCGGGGTGTCGGTGTTGAAGAAGGTGGTGTTGGTGGTGACCCGGAAGCCACGCCGCTTGGCGTCCTGGACGGCGGCCACCGCGGCGTCGAAGACGCCGTCCTTGCAGACCGCCGCGTCGTGCCGCTCCCGCAGCCCGTCGATGTGCACGGTGAAGGCGAAGTACGGCGAGGGGCGGAACTTCTCGATGTGCTTCGGTAGCAGGACGGCGTTGGTGCACAGGAAGACGAACTTCTTGCGCCGTACCAGCTCGGCGACGAGAGTGTCGATCTGCGGGTGCATGAGCGGCTCGCCGCCGGCGATGGAGACCATCGGCGCGCCGCACTCCTCCACCGCGGCGACGGCTTGCTCCACCGGCATCCGCCGCTTCAGCAGGTCCGCCGGCTGCTGGATCTTGCCACAGCCCGCGCACTTGAGATTGCAGGCGAACAGCGGCTCCAGTTCGAGCAGCAGCGGAAACTTCTTGCGTCCGCGCACCTTCTGTTCCATCAGGTAGCCGGCGATCCGCAGGGTCTGGCGCAACGGCATGCTCACGGCTGACGTACCTCCTTCGGCAGGGTGAAAGCGACGTCCTCGACGGTCGTGGTGTGCTCGCTCACCTCCCCCGCCCCGAGCGCGGTGAGCGCGGCCACCACCTCGTCGACCAGCGCGGGCGGCGCCGAGGCACCGGCGGAGACGCCGATCGTCGCGGCGCCGGCCAGCCAGCGCAGGTCCACCCGGCTCACGTCGTCGACCAGGTACGCCCGCGCACCGGCCCGCTCGGCCACCTCCACCAATCGACGCGAGTTCGAGGAGTTGCCCGAGCCGACGACCAGGACGATGTCGGTCCGGGCCGCGACCTCGGTGACGGCCTGCTGACGGTTGGTGGTGGCGTAGCAGATGTCGTCGGAGCCGGGGCCGGTCAGCGCCGGGAACCGCCGGCGCAGGGCGTCGACGACGCCGGTCACCTCGTCGGTCGCGAGGGTGGTCTGTACCAGGTAGGACACCCGGCCCGGGTCGTCCACCCGCACCGTCTCGGCCGTGGCGGGGTCGGACACCAGGCGGATCCGTCCGGGCGCCTCGCCGAGCGTGCCGTCGGTCTCCTCGTGGCCGGCATGGCCGATCAGCAGCACGGTGTCGCCCCGGCCGGCGAACCGGCGCGCCTCGGCGTGTACCTTCGCCACGAGTGGACAGGTGGCGTCGATCACCGGCAGCCGCCGTTCGGCGGCCTCCTGGCGCACCGCGGGCGCCACCCCGTGGGCGGAGAAGACTGTCACGCCGCCGTCCGGCACCTCGTCGAGTTCGTCCACGAAGACCGCGCCGCGGGCCCGCAGGTCCGCCACGATTCGGGCGTTGTGCACGATCTGCTTGCGGACGTAGACCGGCGGGCCGTGTCGTCGCAGCGCCTGCTCCACCACCGCGATCGCCCGCTCCACGCCGGCACAGAAGGAGCGGGGCGAAGCCAACACGACCTGCCGAAGGCTGCTCGCCGCGGCCCACTCGGCCAGCGCCGACGCCACGGCGGGCAGCACGGCCAGCGCGGTGCGGATGCGGCGGAGCGTGGCCGGCCGGTACAGCGATCCGGCCGCGGTGTCGGCGACCACCCGGACGCAGGCGCCCGGCCGGTCGCCACGACCGGCCAGCAGCCACGCGGATTCGCAGTCGGCGACCAGTGCGCCGGTCGCGGCCAGCCGGGTCCGGTCCGCGCCGTCGACCAGCCGGTCGGTGCTGAGCACGGGGCCGACGTGCACCCGCAACCCGCGCCGGCGCAGGGCGGCGGCGAGCATGGGTGCGTCCGGCAGCAACAGCACGCGCGGCGAGCCGCCGGAGGTCAGCGGGTCGAGGCGTACCTCGCTGGCCACGACGACATCGCCGCAGGCCAGGTCCGGGGCCAGTCCTCCCCCGATGCCGGCGACGGCGACCGGGGTTCCGCCGGCCGTACGGCGGGCGGCGGCCGCCCGGGCACGCCGCGGCCCGACGCCGGTGCGCCGCAGCACCGGTCGTCCGGGCGAGGCGCGGTGGGCCAGACCGCGCCGCAGCGCGGACGCTTCCGCGCGCATCGGCGCGTACAGCGTCCAGGTCGGACTGTCCGCCGGTGCGGTCACGGCAGTGCCTCGGCGTCGAGGCCGGTGGCGCGCGCGTCGAGGATCCGGCCGAGTGCGCTGATCGGGAAGACCAGCCGGTACAGGCCGTAGTTGATGTAGAAGTCGCCGGGAAAGCCGGTGCCGGTGTACTGCGGTTCGTCCCAGCCGCCGTCCGGCCGCTGGGTGTCGACCAGCCAGCGCACCCCGCGGGTGGCGGCCTCCCCCGACCCGTGTCCGGCGGCGTGCAGCGCGAGCAACGCCCACGCGGTCTGCGAGGCAGTGGATTCACCGCACCCGATCCAGGCCGGGTCCCGGTAGGAGCGCAGGTCCTCGCCCCACCCGCCGTCCGGGTTCTGGTGCGCCAGCAGCCAGTCCACGGCGCGGCGGATCGCCGGGTGCCCGGGCCGCAGGCCTGCGGCCACCAGGGCCGGCACCACCGCCCCGGTGCCGTAGACATGGTTGGCCCCCCACCGGCCGAACCAGGACCCGTCCGGCTCCTGCGCCCGCAGCAGCCAGGCCACGGCGCGGCGGATCGGCACCGTGTCGGCGAACTGCTCCGCCGCGAGGGCCTCGACGATGTGCGCGGTCACGTCGGCGCTGGGCGGGTCGATGACCTCGCCGAAGTCGCAGAACGGCAGATCACCGAGCGCCTCGCGAGTGTTGTCGGCGTCGAAGGCGGCCCAGCCGCCGTCGCGGCACTGCATGCCGAGCAGCCAGCGGACGGCCCGCAGCACGGCCGGGTCGGCCGGCACGTCGGTACGCCGCAACGCCATGATCACCTCGGCGGTGTCGTCGGTGTCGGCGTACCCGTCGTTCTCGAACTCGAAGGCCCAGCCACCGGGCGGGGTGTGCGGCCGGCGGACCGCCCAGTCGCCGCGAACCCGGATCTCCTCGTCGAGCAGCCACCTGCCGGCCCGCTTCAGGGCGGGATGCCCGGCCGGCAGCCCGGCGTCGGAGAGCGCGGTGACCGCGAGGGCGGTGTCCCAGACCGGTGACTGGCAGGCCTCCAGCCAGCGCAGCGGGCCGTCCGGGCTCGGCTGGCGCACCGTGAAGCGGTCCAGCCCGGCCAGGCCGCTGCGCAGGACCGGGTGGTCCAACGGGTAGCCGAGCAGGTGCAGCGCCATCAGCGAGTACACCCAGGGCGGCTGGATCCCGCCCCAGGATCCGTCGGCCTCCTGGCGGGCCACGATCCACTCGGCGGCTCGGCGCAGCGCGTTGCGGCGCAGCGGGCCGCGGGCGATCCGCTCGTAGCCGGCGGCGAGCCGGTCGAGGCGGTGCAGCACGCCGGGCCGGGACAGCAGCCGGGGCGGCCGCGGCGGCGCGGCGGCGACGTGCAGCTCGTCGACGGTGAAGCCGAGGTCCCGCACCGGGCGCAGCGCCCGGACGATGGACAGCGGCACGATGGTCTGTCGGGCCCAGCAGGCGAAGTCGTAGATGTTGAACGGCACCCAAGGGGGCAGCAGCACCAGCTCGGGCGGCACGGCGGGCAGCCGGGACCAGGGCCAGTGGCCGAACAGGGCCAGCCAGAAGCGGGTGAAGACGCGGCTGGCGGCCAGCCCGCCGTGCTCGCGGACGAACCCGGCGGCGTTCGCCATGTGCGGTGCTTCGGGCGGGTCACCGGCCAGCCGCAGCGCCAGATACGCCTCGATCGTGGTGGACAGGTCGCCCGGGCCACCGTGGAAGGTGGCCCAGGCGCCGTCGGGTCGCTGCTGGGAGCGGATCCAGCGCGCGGACTCGGCGGTCTGTTCGGCGGTGCGGATGCCCAGGAACTGCCGTAGCAGAAGGTCCTCGGCGTCCATGGTGACGTTGGTGGCCAGGTCCCCCTTCCACCAGCCGGCGTCGTCCTGCAGCGCGAGCAGGTGTTCGCGGGCGCGGCGCAGGGCTTCCCGGGCGGCGTCGGATGCGGTGTCACCCGCCAGCGGGGCGGTGACGACGGCCCCGGCGGGCTTCGGCGACAGCAGCTCGGTCATCAGTGATCCCGTCCGGTGATGAAGGTGGCGATGTCGGCGAGTTCGCGGCGGACGTGGTCGGGCAGGTCCAGGGCGGCCAGTTCCGCCCGGGCCCGCCCGGTCTCCCGCGCCGCCCGCTCCCGCGTCCACTCGCGGGCCCCGGTCGCCTCGATCAGTGCGGTCGCGTGGGCGACGTCCTCGTCGGCCAGCGGTGCCGGCGACCGGTAGAGCTCGGCCAGCGCCCGGCCGGCGCGACCACCGTCGGTCACCGCCCGCACCACCGGGATGGTGCGCTTGCGGGCACGCAGGTCCGAGCCGACCGGCTTGCCGGTGCGGCGCGGGTCACCCCAGATGCCGAGCAGGTCGTCGACGAGTTGGAAGGCGAGCCCGAGGTGCACGCCGAACCGGGACAGCCCGTCGACCAGCCCGGTCGGGCCGGCACAGAGCAGCGCCCCGAGCGCGCACGAGCCGGACAACAGGGCGGCGGTCTTGTCCCCGGCCATGGTCAGGCACTCGTCGAGGGAGACGTCGTCACGGTGCTCGAAGGCCAGGTCGGCGCCCTGTCCACGGATGAGGGCGCGCACGTCCAGGGCGAGCCGCCGCACCGCCGGACCACCACCGGTGACCTCGGCAAGGGCCTCGTACGCGAGCCCGATCAGGGCGTCCCCGGCGAGGATGGCGCGGCTGACGCCGAACACGGCCCAGGCGGTGGGCCGGTGACGACGTTCGGTGTCGCCGTCCATCACGTCGTCGTGCAGCAGGGAGAAGTTGTGCGCGAGTTCGACCGCGGCGGCGGCCGGCACGCCGGCCTCGGGTTCGGCCCCGGCGGCCTGGGCGGACAGCAGGGCCAGCGCCGGGCGCAGTCCCTTGCCCCGGCAGGCAGCGGGCGACCCGTCGGCGTTCCAGTAGCCCATCTGATAGCCGGCGACCAGCCGGTTACCTGGGTCCAGCCGGTCCAGCAGCACCCGGATCGCCGGCTCCACGTGCGTGTGGATCTGGCTGGTGCTGTGGCTGTGCGCGATGGTCATCGTGCGGCCTCCGTATGGTGTCGGGGCCGGGACGCGAGCTGGCGGGCGACGACGTCCGCGGCCTCCTGGCCGCTGCGTACCGCGCCCTCCATCGTGTCCGGCCAGCCCGTGTCGATCCAAGCGCCGGCCAGCACCAGCCCGGGTAGGCGGGTCGTCGTGGCCGGCCGGTACGCGCGGGTGCCGGGTGCCTGCCGGAAGGTGGCCCGCGGCTCCCGGGTGACGAACGCGTCGCGTACCGGGGTGTGCCGCGCGGCGGGGAACAGCGCGGCGAGCGCCGCGCGTTGGGCCGCCACCAGTTCGGCGGCGGGTCGGTCGATCTCGGCGTCGGCGGCTGACAGGGACACCACCACCTGCTGCGTGTCGTCCGGGCCGGACTGGGTGAAGATCCACTGTGCCGGGGACTCCACGGCGGCGGCCATGGTCAGCTCGGTGACCCGCTGGGCGTAGCGCAGGTGCACGTTGACGATCGGCGCCGCGCCGAGCCGGTGCCAGTCGCCGGCGCCGGGCGCGGCGGCCGGCGGCACCAGCGCGGCGGCAGCCTGGTGCGGCACCGCCAGGACGACGGCGTCCGCGGCGATCTCGCCGTCGGTCAGGCCGACGCGGAAGCCGTGGTCCTCCGGGTGGATCCACCGGACGCGGGACCGGGTGTGCACCTGGGTGCCGAGCCGGTGCAGCAGCCGCCGGGCCGGCACGGCGTGCAGGTCGGTCAGCGGGACTGTGGGACGGCCGATGTCACCGGCGTCGGCGGCGTCGAGCAGCCCGGTGCGGAAGACGCGGGCGGCCAGGGCCAGCGACGCATGGGTGCTGGGCAGGTTCAGCGCGGCCACGGTGATCAAATTCCAGAGTCGGCGTACGGCTCGCTCGCCCTGGCCGTGCTCGGCGAGCCAGTCGCCGAAGCTGCGGGCGTCGGTCGCCGGCAGGTCGGGGTCAACCGTTCGCAGCGCGGCGGCGGCCCGCACGGCGGCGAGCCGCTCCCCGGGGGTGAGCAGCCGGTAGCCGGCCAGCGCGGGCAGCAGGTGCGCCGGTGCCGGCAGCCGGCGGCGGGCCAGCAGGTGCGGGGCCCGTCCCGGCAGCAGCACCGGCACCGCGAACCGTGGTTGCACGTCGGTGTCGCCGGTGACGCCGAGCCGGTCCAGCAGACCACGGTAGGCGTGGTAGCAGCGGAGGAAGACGTGCTGGCCGGTGTCGACGGTCAGCCCGTCGCGACGGAAGGAGTAGGTCGCCCCGCCGAGTTCGGGCCGGCCTTCCAGCAGCGTCACCGGCAACCCCTGCTCGGCGAGCCGGATCGCCGCGGCGATTCCGGCCAGGCCGCCCCCGATCACGCAGACCCGGCCGGCTCCGTCCGGCACCTGCGGGGCGGTCATGCGGAGCGTCCGACGAGCGCGCGTGCGGCCACCCACGCCTTTTCCCGTCCGGGCAGGGACACCCGGCTACGGGTGACCGCCAGCGGGTCGGCCGCGATCCGGATGAGCAGCCGGCGGTAGATGCCGGCCATCGCGGCGGTGCAGGCCGCACTGCGCCGGTCCAGCAGGGGCAGCAGCCGCAGCCCGGTGTCGTACCACTGGGCGGCTCGGCGCGCCTGGAAGCGAACGAGTTCGACCAGCCGCTCGGGCGGGTCGGTGAACCGGGTTCCGTCCAGCTGCAGGGTGCAGCCGAACCGGTCCAGATCCTCGGCCGGCAGGTAGATACGCCCGTCGACCCGGTCTTCGACCAGGTCGCGCAGGATGTTGGTCAGTTGCAGCGCCACGCCCAGCGCGTCGGCCAGCGGTTCGGCCGGGGCCGGGTCGGCGGCGCCGAACACCCCGAGCGAGAGCCGGCCGATCGAGCCGGCCACGCAGCGGCAGTACCAGTGCAGGTCGTCGAAGGTGGCGTACACCCGGCCGGTCACGTCGGCGGCGCATCCGTCGATGAGTTCGTCGAAGGCCGCCAGGGGGATCGGCATCCGGAGCGCGGCGTCGGAGAGCGCGGTGAGCACCGGATCGCCGTCGTCGTTGCCGGGTAACTGGTGCAGCGCCTCCCGGGTACGCGCCAGGTGGTCCAGCTTCTCGTCCGGCGGCAGCGTGCCGTCGCCGATGTCGTCGACGCGCCGGGCCATGGCGTAGATCGCCGACAGGGCGCGGCGTTTCATCGGCGGCAGCAGCCGGATCCCGTACGCGAAGTTGGCGGCCCGGCTGCGGGTGATCTGCTCGCAGCGCCGGTAGGCCGTGTCGACGTCGCAGATCGTCGTCATCCAGCGCTCCTCACAGTTGCGGACAGCCAGCGGCGCAGGATGCGCCGGCCCTCAGGGCGAACGGTGGCGGGCAGCGGATCGTGGCCGGCCGCCGCCAGCGCGTCGAGGGTCGCCCGGCCGCCGGCCAGGTAGCCGCTCACCGCGAGCCGGGCCCAGCCGTGCAGGGCCGCCACGAGCGGTGCGCCGGCGTCGAGCCAGGCGCAGGCCCGCTCCGCCTCGAACTCGATCAGGTCGCGGAGCTGGCGGCTGGCGGTGGGGCGGGTGAGGTCGGCTTCGGTGACGCCGAACCGGTCCAGGTCCTCCGCCGGCAGGTAGATCCGGCTCCGGCGGTGGTCCTCGGCCACGTCCTGCAGATGCTCGATGAGCTGCAACGCTGTGCAGATCCGGTCGGACAGCGCGATCCTGGCCGATCCCACCTGCCCGAATACGTGCAGCACCAGCTCGCCGACCGGGTTCGCCGACAGGGTGCAGTACTCGACCAGTTGGTCGAAGGTGGCGTACCGGGTCACCCGCTGGTCGACCCGGTTCGCCTCGATCAACCGGACGAGCGCGTCGAGGGGCAGCCGGCACTCGACCACGGTGGGCCCGAGGGCGCGCACCACCGGATGGGTCACCTCGCGGCCGGCGTAGAGGGCCCGCAGCTCGGCCTCGATCTCGTCGAGCGCGGCGAGTCGATCGGTGGTGTCGGGCAGAGGCTCGTCCCCGATGTCGTCGATCTGGCGGGCGTAGGCGTAGATCGCGAGCAGGTGGCGACGGTACCGGCCGGGCAGGACCCGCAGCGCGACCGGAAAGTTCTCCTGCGACCGGGCCTGCTCGACCCGGCGTAGCGCCGCGACGGCCGTGCGTTGGCTCATCAGCATTCCTTCCTGGCCGGGCACGGGGCCGACGGTGTCTGCTCATCCGGGCAGCGCCCGGTGCAGGACCGCGCGCGGCGATGGGCGGCGCGGGCGGCGCCGGGGGAACGCCGATCCCCGAAGCCAGCGTGAATTCACCTTAACCATGCAGATCGGTGCCAATTCCCTGATTCGCGCCAAATCCCCTGAGCCGAGACGGGCGGGGCGATGGCCCCGGCTCGGCCGTGGTGGGTGGCTGGGACGACAGCGCGACTCGAGCGGGCCCCCGGCCACGGGCCGAGTCGTTATGATCTCGGTGGATGCCCACCATGGACGGGGAGGTCACGGTGACGGACACGACACCGGGGGTACGCCCAGCACCGGAGCAGTCGCCGTCAACACGGATCGACCCGTCCGTGCCGCATCCTGCCCGCCGCTACGACTACTGGCTCGGCGGCAAGGACAACTTCGCGGCGGACCGACTGTCTGGCGATGCCGTCGCCGCAGCCTACCCGGCGATCCGGACCACCGTGATAGAAAACCGGCGGTTCATGCAGCGGGCCACCCGTCACCTGGCCGAGACGGCCGGCATCCGACAGTTCCTCGACATCGGCACGGGCATCCCGACCAGCCCCAACATGCACGAGATCGCCCAGCAGATCGCGGCCGGCTCGCGGGTCGCCTACGTCGACAACGACCCCATCGTGCTCGCGCACGCACGCGCCCTGCTGACCAGCGCGCCGGAGGGGGCCACCGCGTACGTCGACGCCGACCTGCGCGACCCGGAGCGGATCCTGAGCCACCCGGACATCCGGGCCACGATCGATCTTGACCGACCGGTCGGGCTGATGCTGGTGGCGATCCTGCACTTCCTCACCGACGACGACGATCCGTACGGGATCACCCGTCGGCTGATCGCGGCGCTCCCGTCGAACAGCTACGTGGTGATCTCGCACGCCACCACCGACCTGGTGCCACGAGAGATCGCCGCCGCCGCCGCGCCGGTCACCACGACCAGCATGATCGACATGGCCTTCCGGACCAGGGACGAGTTCGCCGCGTTCTTCGACGGCCTGGAACTCGTTCCGCCGGGCATCAGCCCGGTCACCGAGTGGCGCCCGGACGTCCCGCCCGAGCTCCGGACACCCCCCGCGCAGGCATCCATGTACGCGGCCGTCGCGCGCAAGCCCTGAGCCGGTGCCCGGCGACAGCACTTGGCATGCGCGCCTGCGCCGAGAGGTTTCCCGAAGGCGTGATGGTTCTCGACACGCTTGCCCCGTGGATGGCACGTGCGGTGCGGCGGGCCAGCACCAGGGCGTCGGCTACCATCCGCCAGAACTGCACTGGTGCATCAACTCGGTGAATTGGCAGAGCCTTCGTGGCGTGCATGCGAACATCTCGGATGTGTCCGAGGTGCGCTCTCCGTCGGGGAGGGGGCCGCTGGCGTGGCTGCCGCCCAACCTGCACCGGATACCTGTTCTCCGCGGCCGCCGTAGTGGTGTGGTTCGCCTTCGCTTCGCACCGGGCCGGTAACACGGTGACCCGGCAGCACTGAACACCGCCGGCTGGCGGGTTTCCGGGCGATCCGGACCCGACCGACGAGGGTAGCGGTTTCGGGCTTGGTCAGGCCCAGGCCTGATCGAGGGCCAACGCCAGGCGCCTGGTCCACTGCTTGGCGGTGCCGGCAATTCCGGGGTACTCGTCGGTGAAGTTGGTCCAGTCGACCCGCCAGGACAGCACGGTCTCGGCGGTGAAGGTGTCGGCCTCCGCGCCGAGTTCCGGTCGCATGAGCTCGTGGACGAGGGCTTGGTCGACGGTGGTGTGTTCGGCGAGCAGGACCGCGTCGTAGAGGTCCTTGCCCTGCGGGTACATGTCGGTGGCCAGCCACAGCAGCTTCCACGCCAGCGCCAGCGAGGCGGGCGCGGCCAGTACCGGCTCATCGACGTCGGGCAGGATCAGCACCTCTGGTGGGAGGGGAAGCGTTTCACCGAAGACAACATCGATCTGTACGTGGCCGTCCGGTGCCTCCGGCGTGCTGAAGGGGATGACGAGCCGGCGTCCGTCAGCGCGTTCGTACGTCCAGATGGCGGACTCGGTGATCCGGTCTGGTCGCAGGCCCGCACCGGGTGCGGTTCGGACGGCGGCCTTGATGCCGTCGAGCAGCGCCCGGGCGTCGGCGCTGTCGCTGGCGATGGTGTGCGGGGTGACGACGAAGTCGAGGTCGCCCGGCTCGCGGGCGGCGTCGCCGACCCAGGCCGCCATGGTGACGCTGCCGCGCAGGACCAGATGCTGGCGCCAGGTGGTTGCAGCGATGGCCGCCAGGACGTGGTGCATGGCGGCGCGTCGGGCGGCGGTCCACTGCTGGCCGGTGGCCGCCACGAGGAACTCGGGCTCACCGGGCCGGTATGCGTTCGGGTACTGCTTGAGAGCGGGGTCGAATGCCGCCCTCTGCCGGACGGTCGGGCTGGCGGGCAGTGGCTGGTAGGTCGGCGGGTAGCCCGGGGCACCAGCCGGCACGAACCTCATCCTGTTCTCACGCTCCAACTTTCAACCGGCTCGGGCCCGGCGAGTCCAGCCAGCCCTGGTCGTGGTGGAGGTCGCTGTCGAAGACAACGTACTCCTGCTCCACTGTCGTGGGCTCGTGGCCCGCGGCCCGGAGCGTTTCGACGAGCTCGTCGAGCCGCTGCCTGGCCGTGGCGAGCCCGACACCGTGGCAGCGCTGGTTGACGAACCGTTCCTGCGCGCCGTCCGCGAACTCCCGGCGAGCGTTACGGGACAGCCGCGCCCCATGCGGCGCGACCAGATCGGTGAGAGCCACCAGATCCGCCGCCGTCGCACCGGGCAGCAACAGTTTGACGTGATGCTCGAAATACCGGCCACCCGGCTCGACCGCGGCCTGCTCATCCGACTGCGGCACACCGACGCACCACGGCGCCGCCTCGATCTTCGACCGGCACGGGTATATCCCTGCCTCGCCCAGCTCGCGCTGCCAACGCTGCACCGCGGCATGCTGGTCGGCCAGGTTGCCTCGCCCGCTCAGGGTGAGCATCGGCTGAGAGGCGTACGCGCCACGATCAAGCACAATGTGGACGAACTTGACGCGATGCCGGGTGGCGAACGCCGACAGTTCCTCGGCCTGATGGGCGTGAGCCGTAATGTGGATCTCGAAGTCTCCCGACACCTCACGCATCGCCGGAGTCTATGGCACCACCCTCAGGCCGGGGACACGGTTTATGTCAGGCCGCCTCGCGGCGGCGGCCGGCACCCCGACGGCGGGCATTGCCGCGCTCCAGCCACCACTCGGCGACGAGCAGGTTGAGCACCCAGCTCATCCAGACGCTGGCGCCGGCCGCAGCCCGGATCATCGCGTCCTGATCACCGCCGTACGTCGTATCAAGCTGAGGAAGCAGCAGGACCACGAAAAGGATCAACCACACCCGGTTCACCACAATCGACGTGGTCAGCGCGAAGCTGCGGATCATCCACCGACGATGCTCGACAAACCGGCGTTGCCGCGCCATCCGGTAGCCGGCGACCGCAGTGGCCAGCCACAGGAGCGCCAGCATCGTGTTGCCGACCTGTGAGACGAAGCCGGTGCTGCTCACCGGCGCGACGCCCAGAACGGCAATCCCCGCCGGGAAGACGCCGCCGAAGAAGTACGTCCGACCCATCCACCGGTGCGCGGCCGGGTAACGCCGGCGGAACCACGGCCAGACCTGGAAGCAGCCGGCGAGCAGAGCCACGGAGCCGAAGACGATGTGCGCCACCAGCAGGGGGTAGTACGGCGGGTAGCCCTGCGGGACAGGCAGCCGGGAGCGGCTCGGGTCCAACGTCAGA
Source organism: Micromonospora sp. NPDC006766 (assembly GCF_040636055.1). Taxonomy (NCBI): domain Bacteria; kingdom Bacillati; phylum Actinomycetota; class Actinomycetes; order Micromonosporales; family Micromonosporaceae; genus Micromonospora; species Micromonospora sp. NPDC006766. Next base: position 160,319 of record NZ_JBEYIX010000004.1, read on the forward strand.
TACGGGGGCAGCGCGTACAGCACAAACGCGACCGCGGCCAGCAGCAGCGGCACCACCCAGCGCAACTGCCGCGCGCGCCGGCGACCGGCCGGGCGACCGGACGGCGCGCCGGTGGCGGGCGGGGTCAACGAGTTGTCGACCGTCGTGGGCATGTTGCCTCCCCTGTCTACTGGCACCACCTGGCCCCTGTTGGCCGAGGCGGTCCGGCGTTCACCCGCCCGACCCGTTCGGCCAGGCCCGCGACTCACCTGGATGTGCCGTTGGTGACGTGCCGGATGCAATCCACTCTGCGCCGCGCCGGCCGCCGGGTCAGCGGTGCCAGGTCCCTCCTTTCCGGTGGTGCTGGCCCTACCTTCGGGCCTGACCTGGTGGCGGGTGACATCCGCCGCCGCCTGGCGCCGAGATGAGGTGATGGGAACAAGCCCACCCTTGTCGTCGTCAGCTTGAGACTGGCCGCCGATACATCGAGCCGACGCGGCCGGGAAATCAGCGCGGTCGCACTGTCACCTCTGTCCACGGCTGCGTCAGCTGCGATGTTGCCCGCCGCTCCACATAGGTCGCTTTGGGCATCCCGCAGAGGACTTTCGGTGGGCAACGCGGGGTATCGCGGCTGGTAGCGTACTCGGCGCTTATCGATCAAGTCAGTGACACCAACGTGGGGAGCAGGAGTGGTTGGTTCGCAGGAAGACATCCGCCGAGCGTCGAGCGCCGACGCGGCGCTCATAGGGATGGTCCTGGCGGAAGCGTTCATGCGCGATCCGGTCAGCGAATGGATCTTCCCGGACGAGGAGCATCGAGCGACGGCGCATCCCGCGTTCTTCGGAGAGTTCGTCGGTCTCGCTCTTGAGGCGGGAGAGGTCTATCTGGCCGGCGAGGGCGCGGGCGTGACCCTGTGGTTGCCCGTTGACGGCAGCGATGAGCCCGACGAGGGACCGGAACTGCTGCAGGCCCTGGAAGCCGCTGTCGGCGCGGACGCGACAAAACGGTTCGCGGTCCTCGACGGGCTGATGGCGGCCAACCACCCGAGTGAGCCGCACTGGTATCTGCCGTTCATCGCGGTGCACCCCGCCCAGCACAGCAGGGGGGTGGGTTCAGCCCTGCTACGACACAAGCTCACCCAGCTCGACGAGGCCGGCTCGGCAGCCTACCTGGAGGCGAGCTCGCCACGTAACGCGGCGCTCTACGAGCGGTACGGGTTCGCGTTCGGTGCGTCCACGCTGGATCTCCCAGGCGGGCCGAGCCTCTATCCGATGTGGCGTAAACCAGCCTGACCGGCCCGCCTGCCCCGCCACGGCGGGGCAGGCGGCTCAGCGCCGGATGCTGACGGTGGACGCGTCGAGTGCGGCGACGACGGCCCCGAGGAGGCTCTGCAGCACCCCTGGCAGCAGCTTGCCGCACTCCCGCATCCGTGCGCTCACCTGGGCGTCGAAGACGTTCGGGCCCAGGTTCACCGGCTCGATGAGCGCGCCCAGCAGGAGGGTTTCCACGTCGAGGTCGGTGCTGGGCTGACGCATCAGCAGCGCGGTCAGCCGCACCCGTGGCGTGGCGGCCTGGTTCGGATCGACCGCCGGCCAGCGGATCGATCGGCCGAGCAGCCGGCCCTGTTCCCGCCGCACCACGCCGGCGGTCGCCAGCCGGGTGCCGACCCGCTCGCAGATGTTGAGCTGCTCCCGCAGATACCGAATCCACAGCCGGATCGGGTGGGCGCCCTCCCGTCGCATGATCTCGGTGATCAGCAGATCGGTCAGCGGCTCCTGCCACAGACGTCCGTCGATCGCGACCACCCTGCCGTCCTCGACGGCGATCCGGCGCTCGAACATGAGCTCGGCGAGCGCGGCCCCGGCGAGCGCGCAGTCGAGCCGATCAGTTGCCCCGTGCGGCTTGCCGGAAAACTCGTCATGACCGATGAGGAACAACGCGTCGGCCAGCCGGTACGTCGGGGGTGCGCCGGAGTAGGTCATCATCCATCCTCAGCAGACGGCCGTGAACATCGACACGGCACGGTACGGCATGACCACGCGCAGTTCAATCCGGACGGTCGTTCAGCCAACGGATGATCACCGTGAAGCGGGGTTGTGACGATCCGTGATCACCAATACTCTGCTCCCGGCTCTTCTAACACGGGCTTCAACCCCTTCGCACGCCCTGGAGAAGTCTTGTCGGCTGACTATTTTTCTGACAGTGGTCTGCGCCGTGGCCGCCTAGGCACGGCGCACCTGGTGTTCTTCACCGTCGCGGCCTCCGCGCCGTTGACCGTGCTCGGTGGTGGTGTCACCACCATGTTCGCCGTGAGCGGCAACGTCGGCGCGGCGCTGGGCTATGTGCTCCTCGCCGCGGTGTTGGCGGTGTTCGCCACCGGCTATGCGGCGATGAGCCGTCACGTGGCCAACGCCGGCGCCTTCTACGCGTATATCGCGAACGGGCTCGGCCGAGCCGGCGGGGTGGCCGGCTCGGCGGTCGCCCTCGCGGCGTACAACGCGATCCAGATCGGCCTGTACGGCCTGATCGGCGCCATCCTCCAGGAGTTCTTCGCCGACAAGGCAGGCCTGAATCTCGCCTGGTGGATCTGGGCCCTCCTCGCCTGGGCCTTCGTCGGCCTGCTCGGCATCCTGCGGATCGACCTGAACGCCACCGTGCTGGCGATCCTGCTCGGCCTCGAGTGCGTGGTCGTCCTGATCTTCGACGCGATCTCCTTCACGCACCCGGCGGGCGGCACGATCAGCGGTGCCGGCATCGCCCCGGGCAACCTGTTCACCGCCGGCATCGGCGCGGTGCTGGCGTTCACGATCGCCTCGTTCACCGGCTTCGAGAGCGGTGCCATCTACAGCGAAGAGGTCAAGGATCCACGGCGGACGGTGGCTCGAGCCACCTACCTCGCGGTCGCCTTCACCGGCCTGTTCTACGCCGTCTCCGCTTGGGCGCTGAGCGTGCTGACCGGCCCGGAGAACGTGGCCCAGGCCTCCGCGGACGGCCCGGGCGTCGTCTTCGGTGCGCTGGAGCAGTACGCGGGCACGGCCGTCGCCGACATTGCGAGCGTCCTGTTCATCACCTCGGTGCTGGCTGCGCTGCTGTCCTTCCACAACGGTGTCGCGCGGTATCTCTTCGCGCTGGGCCGGGAGCGGGTCCTGCCGCGCTTCCTCGCCGCGACGTCGGCACGCAGCGGCGCGCCCCTGGCCGGCTCGCTCGTGCAGAGCGCGCTCGCGGTGGTGGTCTTCCTGATCTTCGCGATGGCGGACCGGGACCCCATCGTCGACCTGTTCACCTGGCTGTCCGGCTCGGCGGCGGTCGGTGTGGTGCTGCTGATGACGCTGACCTCCGCCTCCGTGGTCGGGTTCTTCCACGGCCGGCCCGGGCCGGAGACCATCTGGCAGCGGCTGCTCGCGCCGGTGCTCGGCACGATCCTGCTCGGCGTTGTGCTGGTGGTGCTGCTGTTCAACTTCGACGCTCTGCTCGACCCCGAGAACCCGAGCTACCTGAAGTGGCTGCTGCCGATGTTCCCGGTGGCCGCCGGGGTGATCGGCCTCATCTGGGGCGTCGTACTGAAGTCGATCCGCCCCGAGGCGTACGCCCGGATCGGGCGGGTCGCGGAGGACGGGCTGCACGATCCGGCCCTGCACCCGGCCCCGGAACCCGACCGGTGGGCGCACGCCGGTCAGCGATAGCCGCGCCCCTGATCCACCCTCGACGGCCCGCCTGATCGCCTCAGGTGGGCCGTCGTGTCGGGCCGCGAGGCGGACCCGGTCGGAAATGCTCGCCGGCGCGGTCAGACCGTGACCCGTACGCGACGCGCCAACCACAGGCGGTGGGCGAACAGCAACGCGTAGCCGGCGAGAACCGCGCCGAGCACGGCCAGCGCGCCGACGCTGGCGGAACCGCGGACCGCGTCCAGGAGCACTCCGAGCATGGCCGCCGCGACGATCAGGGAGACGTGGTTGGAGGCCCAGAACACCACCGGGGTCATCCGGACGGGGTCGAGGTCGCGCATCGCACCGCCACGGAGCTGCCTGACGAGCCAGAGCGACAGGGGCGCGGTGGCGGCCATCGCCGCCCACACCAGCCACGGCACCCAGCCGAGCACCGCGAAGACGGTAAGCAGCCCGTACGCGATCGGTTGCGCGGCGATGATCAGCCGCACCGCCGGCCGGTAGCCGAGGATGACCGGCAGGGTGCGCTTGCCGACCGTGGCGTCTGATCGGCGGTCCCCCAGGTTCATCACCATCATCCGCGCCACCTGCAGCACGGCGGTGGGTGCCAGCACGGCCACCAGCAGCCACGGCACGGTGCCCGCCTGGAGGACCACCGCGACGGCGGGCCACAGTCCGTTGAGGATCGCGGCGACCGTGAGCTCACCCGCGCCCCAATAGTTGAGCCGACCCGGTGGCGCGGTGTAGAACCAGGCCAGCACCACGGCTGTGGCGGCCAGCACCCGCGCGGGCAGGGACGGCATGACCGCCACCAGCACCGTCGACAGGCCGAACAGGACGAACCCGGCGCCGAGCGACACCACCGGCGCGACCGCGCCGTCCACCAGTGCCCGGCTGCCTCCGGTCCACGGGGTGAAATAGACGTTCGCCCGGTCCGCCTCCAGGTCGAAGTATTCGTTGCAGTAGTGCGTCATGACGTGGACCGTCCACGCGAACAGTTGCGCGACGGCGTACCAGGTGAGGTCGAGCGGGTGGCCCCGGTGGACCGACACGGCCACGGCGAGCCCCACCGGCAGGAGGTTGTAGAGCAGGAAGCGAAGCCGGGCCAGGCGAATCAGCGCCCGCCACTGGCCGGGGCCACGCTTCGTGGCCCCGGCGGCGGCACGGCGGGGGCGCGGAACAAGGCGAGGTCCTCGCATCGCAGCCACCGGCAACGCCTCCCCGTAGTCGGACCGTCACCGAATCTATCCGCCGAGCGACGTGAATGACAGGCCGTGTCGGATACGCAACCGCACGCGGTCCACCGGGGACCCCCGCTCACCGGTTCGGCGGCTCCGGCGGCAGGTGGCGGGCGAGCAGTTGGGCGAGATGCTCGCCGGACCGGTCAGCGAGGGTGTCGAGCTGGGTACGGCAGCTGAACCCGTCGGCGAGCACGACGGCATCGGACGCCGCGTCGCGTACCGCGGGCAGCAGATCGTGCTCCGCGACGGCGACGGACACCTCGTGGTGGCCCCGTTCGACCCCGAAGTTGCCGGCGAGGCCGCAGCAGCCGCCGAGCCGCTGGACCTCGACGCCGGCCCGCTTCAGCAGCGCCGCGTCGGCGTCCCAACCCATGACCGCGTGCTGGTGGCAGTGCGGCTGGGCGACGGCGGTGGCCCCGGACAGGTCCGGCGGCGTCCAGTCGCTCGTGGCGGCCAGCAGTTCGGCCAGCGTGCGGGTGGCCGCCGCCACCTGCGCGGCGGCGTCGGCGTCCGCGCCGTCGAGCAGTTCGAGGGCGTCGGAACGGAGCACCGCCGTGCAGGACGGTTCCAGGCCGACCACCGTGGCGCCGGCCCGCACGTGCGGGGCCAACGCGGCGACGGTGGCCCGGACCTGCCGGCGGGCGCCGTCGAGCTGGCCGGTGGAGATCCAGGTCAACCCGCAGCAGACCGGCTTCTCCGTCACGCGTACCCGGTAGCCGGCCTGCTCCAGCACCGCCACGGCGGCCCGCCCGACCTCGGGTGAGAAGGCGTCGGTGAAGGTGTCGACGAACAGCACCACGTCGCCGTGGCGTCCCGGCGTGGACAGCCGGTCACGGCGGGCGAACCAGCGGCGGAACGTCGTGGTGGCGAAGGTCGGCAGCGTACGCCGGGCGTCGACCCCGGCGGACCAGGTGATGAGCGGGTGCAGCACGGTCGAGCGCATCATCGCGTTGACCAGGCGGGTCACCGCCGGCATCCGGCCCACCAACCGCGCCCAGCGCGGCAGCCAGCCGAGGACGTAGTGCGACCGGGGACGCAACCGCCGGCGGTAGCGCTGGTGCAGCGCCTCGGCCTTGTAGGCGGCCATGTCCACCCCGGTCGGGCAGTCGGCGGAGCAGCCCTTGCAGGACAGGCAGAGGTCCAGTGCGTCGTGCAGCGCGGCGGACCGCCAGCCGTCCGGGCCGAGCCGTCCGGAGACCACGTCCTGCAGCACCCGCGCCCGGCCCCGGGTGGAGTCCTTCTCGTCCCGGGTGGCCAGGAACGACGGGCACATCACGCCACCGGACCCGGTGTTGTCGGCGCGGCACTTGCCGACACCGGTGCAGCGGTGCACGGCCATCGACAGGTCGCCCCGGTCGTGCCGGTAGGCGAGCCCGAGGCCGGGCAGTTCGGTGCGGCGCAGCGGCGGCGCGGCGGCGACCCGCACGTCGGCGTCCAGCGGCGCCGGCCGGACGATGACCCCCGGGTTGAGCACGTCGTGCGGGTCGAAGACCGCCTTGACCCGCTCGAACAGCGTGATCGCGTCGGGCGAGTACATCAGCGGCAGCAGTTCGCCGCGGGCCCGCCCGTCGCCGTGCTCACCGGACATCGACCCGCCGTGCCGGGCGGCCAGCTCACCGGCCGCGTAGAGGAAGTCCTTGAAGACCTTCGTGCCGTCGGGGGCGTCCAGGGGAAAGTCGATGCGGATGTGCACACAGCCGTCGCCGAAGTGCCCGTACGGCAGCCCGGTCAGCCGGTAGTCGGCCATCAGCGCCTCGAACTCGCGCAGGTACGCGCCGAGCTGCTCGGGCGGTACGGCCGCGTCCTCCCACCCGGCGTGGGCGGGCGCGCCGGCGGGCGTACGGCCGGACAGCCCGGCCCCGTCCTCCCGGATGCGCCACAGGGCCGCCGCGTGGGTCGGGTCGGTGACCACCATCGCGTCGAGTGCGCCTGCCCCGGCGGCCAGGCGCCGCGCCGTGTCCAGCACCGCGGACCGCTCGTCACCCGCCAGCTCCACCAGCAGCCAGCCGTCGCCGCGGGGCAGGTCGGGCACCACGGCGGCACCCCGACGCGCGCGGACGACGTCCACGATCCGCCCGTCCAGGCCCTCGCAGGCGATCGGGGCGTACGGCAGGATGGCCGGCACGGCGTCCGCGGCCTCCGCCATGGACGGGTAGCCGAGCGCCACCAGGACGCGGACGGGCGCGTCCTGGACCAGGCGGACGCGGGCCGCGAGCGTGAGCGCCAGGGTGCCTTCGGAGCCGACGAGCGCGCGGGCGACGTCGAAGCCCCGCTCGGGCAGCAGATGCTCCAGGGAGTAACCGGAGACCTGGCGGCCGAATCGGCCGAGTTCGGTCCGGATCGTGGCCAGGTTTCCGCGTACCAGCTGCCGGAGGTCGGTCAGCAGCGGCGAGTCGTCGGTGGCCCCGTCGATCGCGCCGAGGCGCAGGCGTTCGCCGGTGCCGGCCACCACGTCGAGGCCGAGAACGTTGTCGCTGGTGCGCCCGTACCCGAGGGCCCGCGAGCCGCAGGCGTTGTTGCCGATCATTCCGCCTAGGGTGGCCCGGTTGTGGGTCGACGGGTCGGGGCCGAAGCGGAGGCCGTACGGGGCCGCCGCCCGTTGCAGGCTCGACTGCACGACACCCGGTTCGACCAGCGCCGTCCGCGTCTCCGGGTCGATCTCCAGCACCCGGTCGAGGTGCCGGCTGGTGTCCACCACGATGCCGGGTCCGACCGCGTTGCCGGCGATCGAGGTGCCGGCGCCGCGCATCGTCACCGCGACCTGATGCTCCGTCGCCACGGCCAGCACGGCGAGCACCTCGTCGACGTGCCGGGGCAGGACGACCACCTGCGGCGAGATCCGGTAGAGCGACGCGTCGGAGGAGTAGAGCGAACGGCGCAGCGGCGAGTCGTCGACCTCGGCGAGGCCGGCGCGGCGCAGCGCGCCGGCAAGGTCGCGGACGGCCGCCGTGTCCGGCGTCCGACGTGGCGTGTCGATCGAACCCGTACCCATCGTTACTCCCGTTCGGTTGCCGCGGACAGCGCCCGCTCCACCACGTGCTCGGCGATGGCCAGCGAGGACGTCGCCGCGGGCGAGGGGGCGTTGCGTACCGCGATGACCCGCCCCATGATCTCGATGCGGAAGTCGTCGACCAGGTCTCCCCGCCGGTCCACGGCTTGGGCGCGGACACCGGCCGGCGCGCGGACCAGGTCGGCGGCGGCCAGCTCGGGCACGTAGTGCCGGGCGGCGGCGACGAACCGGCCCTTGAGCAGCGACCCGAGCATCTCCTGCACGCCGGTACGCCAGTGTCGGGCGGCCAGCCGCGGGAATCCCGAATAGCCCAGCGTGGCGAACAGGTCGCCGAGGCGGACGTCCCGGCGGCGGTAGCCCTCGCGGGCCAGGGCGAGCACGGCGTTGGGGCCGACGTCGACGGTGCCGTCGACCCGGCGGGTGAGGTGGACGCCGAGGAACGGGTACCGCGGGTCGGGCACCGGGTAGATCAGGCCCCGCACCAGCGACGACCGTTCCGGCCGCAGCCGGTAGTACTCGCCGCGGAACGGCAGGATCCGCGGCGAGGGGTCCCCGCCGGCCAGCGTGGCGAGCCGGTCGACGTGCAGCCCGGCGCAGAGGATGACCTGCTCGGCCACGACGTTCTGCCCGGTCGTGGCGAGCACCATCTGCTCGCCACGCCGGGTGAACCCGGTGACGGCGGTGCCCAGCCGGACCTCGCCACCGAGCCGGGCCACGTCGGCGGCGAGGGACCGGGCGACCGCGCCGAAGTCGACCACCGCGGTGTGCGGCGAGAGCAGGGCGGCCCGGCCCCGCGCGTGCGGCTCCCGGTCCCGCAGGCCGTCCGGCCCCAGCAGCCGCACGCCGGGTACGCCGTTGTCCCGCGCCCGGCCGAACAGGTCGGTGAGCCGGGCCTTCTCCGTCGCGTCCCGCGCGACGATGACCTTGCCCAGCTCCTGGTAGGCGATGTCGTGCTCGGCGGTGTACTCGCGCAGCAACGCGACCCCGCGCCGGCACAGCGTCGCCTTCAGCGACCCCGGCTGGTAGTAGACGCCGGCGTGCACGACACCGCTGTTGTGGCCGGTCTGGTGCTGGCCGACCTGGCGCTCCTTCTCGAGCACCACGACGGTGCTGCCGGGGCGACGGATGAGCAGTTCCCGGGCGACCGCCAACCCGACGATGCCCGCGCCGACGACGACGTGGGTCATCACACCGCCTCCGGCAGGTGCAGCTGGCCGTCGCGGCGTACCGGCAGGCCCGGCTCGGCCCCGCCGACCGCGTCGCGCAGCTCGGCGGGCAGCAGCGCGGCCGGCCAGTTCTGCAGCGCCGACGGGCGCAGCCAGCGCCGGATCGCGGTGGCCCCCACGCTGGTGGTGCCGGCGGCGGTGGAGGCGGGGTAGCCGCCGCCGTGTTGGGTCGCCCAGCCCACCCGCAGCCCGCTGGTCGGCTGGTTCCACACCACCCGGCCGGCGCGGTCGACCAGCACGGGCAGCACGTCACGGGCGTCGGGCAGGTCGTCGTCGGTGGCGTACACCCCGGCCACCAGCGAGGACGGCAGCGCGGCCAGGGCGGTGCGCAGCTCCGCCACGGACCGGTAGCGCACCAGGACCGCGTACGGACCGAAGCACTCCTGCCGCAGCTCCGCGTTGGCGTCGGCGAGCAGGCCCGCCACGGTGGTGGCGAGCAGCACCGGTGCCACCGGGCCGCGCGCATCGTCGCCGGCCGCGGCGCCGTCGCCGCAGCGGACCTCGACGCCGTCCAGCGCCGCCCGCTGCGCGGTGCCGGCCAGGTACGCGGCGGTGATCGACTCGTTGAGCAGCACCGGGTGCGGGGCGTCCGCCATCCGTTGGCGCAGCTGGTCGGCGAGCTGGTCCGCGTCGTCGGGCAGGAAGATCAGACCGGCCTTGGTGCAGACCTGACCGCCGCGGGTGAGCATCGAGGTGACGAGCGGCTCGAGCACCGCGTCCGGGGTACGGGCGGCGTGCGGCAGCACGACGGCCGGGTTGACGCTGCCCAGCTCGCCATAGAACGGGATCGGCTCGGGACGTGCGGCGCACAGGTCGAACAGGGCCCGCCCGCCGCCGACCGATCCGGTGAACCCGACGGCCGTGACGGCCGGGTGCGTGACGAGCTGACCGCCGGCCTCGAACCCGCTGACCATGCCGATCACGTCCGGGCTGAACCCGGCCTCCTCCGCCGCCGTACGCAGTGCGGTCAGCACGGCCCGGCAGGTGCGCGGGTGCGAGGGGTGCTCCTTGGCCACGACGGGACACCCGGCGGCGAGCGCCGAGGCGGTGTCCCCGCCGGCGACGCCGTACGCGAAGGGGAAGTTGCTGGCGCCGAAGACCGCGACCGGCCCCAGCGGGCGCAACCAGCGCAGCACGTCGCCGGCCGGGGCGGAGTCGACGGTGGCCTCCAGGTACGAGCCCTCCCGCACCACGTCGGCGAACATCCGCAGCTGATCGGCGGTACGGGTCACCTCGGCGTCGAGCACGTCCGGCGCGAGGGCGGTCTCCGCCGCGGCGGTGGCCACCAGCTCGACGCGGGACCGGTCCAGGTGCGCGGCCATCGTCTCCAGCAACCGAGCTCGCCGCTCGCGTCCGGCGTCGGCGAGCTCGGGCCCCGCCCGGCGGGCGCGCTCGACGACGTCCGCGACCTCGCCGAGCCCGTCGTCGTAGGTTCGCGTCATTTCGGAACCCCCATTTTGTCCTCGACGTGTCGGTCGGCCGGCGCCGGCAGAGCCAGCACCTGCTCCCGGGTGGGCATGGCCGCCTGCGCGCCGGCCGCGGTCACGCTGAGCGCCGCCGCCCGTACGGCGAACGCGGCGGCGTCGACCAGCGGACGCCCGTCGGCGAGGGCGTCGGCGAGGGCGCCGCAGAAGCAGTCCCCCGCCCCGGTGGTGTCCACGGCGGTGACCGCGGGCGGTGCGAGGTGGCGGACGGTGTCGCCGTCGACGACGAGGGCGCCGTCGCCGCCCAGGGTCACCACCACCGCGGCGCAGGGCAGCCTTCGGGCCAGCGTCGCGACCTCGTCCACCGTGGCCGGCGGCTCCGCGCCGCACAGCTGCGCCAGCTCGCCCCGGTTCGGCACCAGCACGTCCACTCGGCGCAGCAGCTCCGGCGGCAGCGGTACGGCCGGCGCCGGGTTGAGCACGAGGGTGCCACGGGTGGCGGACGCGGCGGCCATTACGGCGTCGACGGGGATCTCCAGCTGCGCCAGGACCACCTTCGCCTCGGCCAGCTCCGCGTGCGCCCGGCCGACCAGCTCGGCGTCGACGGCCGCGTTGGCGCCGGGCGAGACGACGATGGAGTTCTCGCCGGAGGGGTCGACGAAGACCACCGCCTGGCCGGCGGGGCCGTCCACGGCGGCCAGGCGGTCGACGTTCACCCCCTCGGCCGCGAGCTGTCGGGCGAGGTCGACGCTGGCCTGGTCGGAGCCGACGGCGCCGACCAGGGCGACGGACCGGCCGAGCCGGGCCAGGGCCACCGCCTGGTTGGCGCCCTTGCCACCGCTGAGCCACGCGGGCGATCCACCGTGGATCGTCTCACCGGGCCGGGGCAGCATGTCGACCTCGATGCGCAGGTCGGCGTTGACGCTGCCGACCACGACGACGTCCGGTCCCCTCATGAGCGGGCCTCCGTTCGGTGCCCGCGCAGCCGGTCGTGGCTACCGCCCATGAGCACGGGCCGCCCGGGCAGCAGGGCCTTGGGCAGCGAGACGCTGACCGTGTACGCGGGGTTGACCAGGTTGCCGATGCGGGCCGAGCAGCCCTGGGAGACCAGCTGGTACGCGTCGTGCGCCGTCAGGTCGCAGCTCTGGCGCACCCACTGCACGAGGGTGTGCACGGCGACGCGTACGGCATCCTCCAGCGGTCGGCCCGCACCGATGGCGATGATCTCGTCGTCGGTCTCCATCCGTGGCCAGTCGACGTCCCGGGCCGCGAGGTGCTCCTCCGCCAGCACCGCGGTCCGCAGCCGGGTGACCATGGCCCCCTCGACCGCGGTGCCGCCGAACTCGCCGTCGCCCTGGGCGAAGTGGCCGTCGCCGAGATAGAGCATCGCCCCGTCCACATTGGCCCGCAGGTAGAGGGTGGTGCCGGCGGCGAGCGCCGGCACGTCGAGGTTACCGCCGTAGGCGTCCGGCACGGCGCTGGTGCGTACCTCGCCGTGCGCCGGCGCCACCCCCACGGTGCCGTGGAACGGTCGCAGCGGCACGGCCAGCTCCCGGTCGTCTGCCGTGCGGGTACGCACCGTGCCCGTCGCCGGGTCGACCGACCAGATCCACACGTGTTCCGACGTCTCCGGCTGCAGGTTGGGGCTGAGCCGGGTGCCGGAGAGCGCGCCGAAGTTGGGCGACAGGGTGGAGACGCCCCAGTCCCGGGCCGGGGTGAGCTCGACCAGGTGGATGGCGACCACGTCGCCGCGCCGGACGCCGCGCAGCTCGATCGGCCCGGTCAGCGGGTTCACCCGTGGAAACGGCGCGACCTCACGGGGGCGGCCGGTGACCGAGGTCAGCCGACCCGAGAAGCAGTCCTCGGTGAACACCTCGAGCTCCGCGCCGACCTCGGCGGTGGCGATCGGGGGCCGCCCGCCGACGGTGAAGGCGAACTGCTCCGGCGCCGGGTGGATACGGGTCACGAACGGCTCCTCGGGTCGTACAGCGACGTCACCACATCGACGAAGCAGTCCAGGTCGTCCCGGTGGATGCTATGCCCGGCCTGCGGCACGACGACCACCGAGTCGGCGCCGACCGCCGCGCGCAGCGCCGCGACGTCGCCCTCGGGGACGAACCGGCTCTCGCCGGGCAGCACCCAGCGGGTCGGCACGGTGGCGGCGACCCGGGCGGCGGCGCCGCGCAGGTCCCAGGGGGCGTTGCCGGCGAACGCCGCCCGGGCCCCGGCCCAGTCGACCTGTTCGAGGCTGAGCACCTTGCCGGCGGCGTCCAACCGGGTCCAGTGCGCGTTCAGCGCCATGATCCCCTCGATGTCGCGGGGCAGGTGCTCCCGGTCGTACGCCAGCATCGCCGTGGGCACCTCCTGGTCCGGCTGGTGCGAGACCGGGTCCTCGAGGATCAACGCCTCGGGCCGGAACACGCCGCGCAGCACGGCCTCCTGGGCGAGGTAGCCGCCGAACGAGTGCCCGATCAGCACGGCCGGCTGCGCCGGCACGACGGCGGCGAGGTCGGCCAGCAGCGTGGACGTGTCGTACCCGTCGGCGGTCTTCGGGCTCTCGCCGTGCCCCCGCAGCTCGGGGGCCAGCACCCGGAAGCCCAGTTCGGCCAGGCGCGGCCCGAGCCGGGTCCACGAGTTGGAGTTGGCCGTGATGCCGTGCAGGCAGACACAGACCGGACCGCCCGGCGCGCCCCACGACGCGACGTTGAGCGGCACCATCGTCATCGCCCTTCCCCGGCGGTCCAGGACACCATCTGCTGCCAGAGCGGGGCGTAGCCGTCCCAGTCGGTGAAGGCCGGCGGCGCCCAGTGCGGGCCGCAGTCGGAGGTGAAGGCCAGGCCGCGTCCCTTGCCGTAGTCCCAGGTCACCACGAGCGGGTCGGCGTCGACGGCGACGACCACGTCGGCCTCCGGGCGGGGCTGCACGACGTTGTAGCCGAGCAGGTCCGGCCAGGGGCCGGTCACGCCGCGGATCGCCGCGTGCTCCGGGAGCTTCACGGCCGGGGTGACACCGGCGGGCCGTTCGGAGCGGTCGTCGTAGGGGTGCATGGTCACCGGCAGGGCCTCCTCGATGGCGGTGCCCGCGTAGCGGGCCTTGCCGTCGATGCCCTGGAAGGTGAGGTAGCCGCCGACCATGATGACCCCTCCCCCAGCGTGGACCCAGTCCCGCAGCACGGCGAGGCGGTCCGGACGCGGCACCGACTTGGTGAACGTCTCCGGGTGCAGCAGGAAGTTGTTGGCGCCGACGTCACTGATGATCACACAGTCGTAGGCGTTCAGCTCCTCGACGGTGCTCGGGAAGTCGGTGGCCGCCACGTGCGCCGGCTGGTAGGTGACCTGCCAGCCGCCGTCCTCCAGCGCCTGGCGCAGCCACCGCACCCCCTCCGCGTACTCCGTGGTGGTGAAGCTGTCGAAGCCCTTCTGGTGGATGCTGTGGACAGTCCAGGACTCACCGGCGATGAGGACCGATTTGCGGGTCACGGTATGGGTTCCTTTCGCAAGGCGCGGTTGCGGAGAATTTCGGTACGAGGTCAGGCGGCGAGCCGGCGGAGGCTGTCGACCAGCGCGTCCTGCACGGCGGCGGCGTCCAGGCGGAGCACCACGTCGACGTTGGGCGGCTCAGGGCTGCGGCCGCCGAGGTCGATGACGGTCCGCCCGTACGTGTGCCGGCCGGCCAGCTCGACGTCGACGCGGACCCGCACCAGCTCACCGAGCCCGGGGTCGGCCGCGTACAGGACGGCGCACGGGTCGTTGAGCGGCACCGGGGTCGGCCCGAGAATGTTGCTGCGGTGGGTGTCGCGCAGCGACTGCAGCAGCTCCACCGCCAGTGCGGCGGCGGGGCCGGGCAGCTGCGCCACCCGGGCGACGAGCGCCTCGTCGACGGGTACGCCGCCGCTTGCCTCGGTGGGCAGCACGGTGACCGGCACCGGAGCCGAGTAGACGACCGCCGCCGCCTCCGGGTCGCACCACACGTTGAACTCCGCGGCGGCGGTCTTGCCGCCGAGACCCCAGGCGCCGCTGAGGGTGATGATCCGCGACAGGTCGTCGGCGACGGCCGGGTGCTTGCGCAACGCCGTGGCGACGTTGGTCAGCGGTCCGGTGGCGACCAGCACGGCGCCGGGCCGGGCCCGCACGGTGTCGATGATCAGGTCGACGGAGTGGCGCGGGTCGAGGGTGACGGCCGGCAGGTCTTCCCGGACCCGGTCCAGCCCCTGTTCCAGGTCGAGGATCCCGGCCAGCACCTGGTCGCGGACCAGCGGCAGCTCGCTGCCCCGGCTGACCGGCACGGCGGAACCGGCGGCGGCCAGGGCGATCGCCGCGTTCCGCGCGGTGCCCTCCGCCACCAGGTGACCGGCCACGGTGGTGACCGCCAGCAGGTCGAGCCCGGGGTGCCCGACGGCCGCGAGGACGGCCAGGGCATCGTCGTTGCCGGGGTCGCAGTCGTAGACGATGGGGGTGCTCACGCGGTTGCCTTCACTTTCTTGCGGATGCGGACGCGCCGCAGCACGCCCGCCTTGGACAGGCTCAGCGCGACGATCGCGGCGAGGTAGGGCAGCGCCAGGACCAGCTGGTTGGGGATGGCACCGCTCTGCAGCCGGTCACCGGCCGCTCCGGCGACGCCGAACAGCGCCGACGCGGCGACCGCGCCGCCCGGGGTGGCCCCGCCGAACAGCATGGCCGCCAGCCCGAGGAAGCCGCGCCCGCTGGTCATGTCGGGCAGGAAGAAGTGCAGGGTGGCCATGGAGAGCTGCGCTCCGGCGAGCCCGCCGAGCACGCCGCTGAACAGCACCGCGATCAGGCGTACCCGGGGCACGTTGATGCCCGCGGCGCGGGCCGCCGCCTCGTCCTCACCGGCCGCGCGCAGGGCGTAGCCGAGCGGCGTGCGGTAGAGAATGATCGACGAGACCGGCACGAGCAGGATCGCCAGAAAGACGATCACGCTCTGCCCGTTGAGCGCCGGCCCGATCAGCGGGATCGCCTCCAGCCAGCCGGCCTCGACCCGCCACAGGTCGGGGAAGCTGTCCGGCCGCAGCCCGCCGGGGTTGTGATAGACCCGCTCGAGCAGGAACACCGTCACGCCCGCCGCCAGCAGGTTGATGCCGAGACCGGCGACCAGCGGGTCGGCGTGCAGGATCAGCGTCACCACGCCGAACACCAGGGCCATCAGCAGGCCGGCGACCAGGGCCGCGAGCAGTGCGGCGGCGACGCTGCCGGTGGCCTGTCCGACCGCGATCGCCACGAAGGCCGCCGTCAGCATCATGCCCTCGACGGCGACGTTGAGGATGTTGGCCTGCTGGGTGAACATCGCCGCCAGCGCCGCCAGCAGCACCGGGGTGGTCGACAGCAACGCGGCGTACAGGAACTGGTTCATGCCCCGGCCTCCTTCTGCACCCGGGCGCGGTGCCGACGACGGAACTCGACGGTCATCAGGACGACGAGCAGACCCGTCAGCAGGCTGACCAGCGAGCGGGGCACGTCCGTGGTGATCTGCATGTAGGCGGCGCCGTTGAGCATGGCCGCGTAGAAGAGGCTGGTCAGCAGCACCGCCACCGGGTGCAGCCGGGCCAGCAGGGCCACGGTCAGCGCGATGAGTCCGAAGCCCGGGGAGAAGTTCTGCTCGAAGCGGTGCCCGGTGCCCAGGACGTAGACCGCGCCGGCCAGCCCGGCGAGGCCGCCGGAGACCAGCATCGCGCGGATGATCTCGCTCTTGGCGCGTACGCCGACGGCCTCGGCGAAGCGCAGGTTGCTGCCGGAGGCACGCAGCTCGGCGCCCCACGGGGTGCGGAACAGCACCAGCCAGGCCACCGGCACCATCAGCAGCGCGATCACGAAGCCGATGTTGGCGGTCGGCAGGCCGGGGATCTGCGGCAGGAAGGACTGCGGCGGCAGCGGCTTGCTGGTGGCGCCGTACGCGGTCGGATCCCGCAGCGGCTTGCTGACCAGGTAGCTGGTGAGCAGCATGGCGATGAAGTTGAGCATCAGCGTGGTGACGACCTCGTCCACGTTGAGCCGGACCTTCAGCTGCGCGGGAATCCAGGCCAGGATCGCCCCGGCCACCACGCCGGCGGCCATGGAGATCAGGATCAGTGGCACGGCGGGCAGCGTGGGCAGCGACAGGGCCACCGCGGCGGCGCTGATCGCGCCGACGTACAGCTGCCCCTCCCCACCGACGTTGAAGATGCCAGCCCGGAACGAGAAGACGATCCCGACGGCGATCAGCAGCAGCGGCGCGGTCCGCATCAGCAGGTTGCCGAAGTTCGCGGGGCTGGCGAAGTTGGCCAGCAGGAGCTGCTGGTAGGCGAGCACCGGGTTGTCGGAGACCACGACCACGAGCAGGAAGCCGAAGACCAGGGTGAGGACCACGGCGATCAGCGGGCGGCGCGACGCGGACCAGGTCTCACGTACCCGCCGACGCAGGGCGGTGGCGCGGGTCTCCTGGTACGCGTCGATCATCAGTTCTGTCGTGCTCATGCCGCCACCTCCGCTCGGCCGCCACTCATCAACAGGCCCAGCCGGGTCTCCGTCGCGTCGGCGGCGTCCAGCACGTCGACGAGGCGGCCGCGCAGCATCACCCCGATCCGGTCCGAGAGCGCGAGCACCTCGGAGAGTTCCGACGAGATCAGCAGGACCGCGCAGCCGCGCTCGGCAGCGGCGAGGATCTGCCGATGGACGAACTCGCTCGCCCCGATGTCCACTCCTCGGGTCGGCTGGGACACGACGAGGACCCCTGGTTCCCGGGCGAGTTCGCGGGCGAGGACCACCTTCTGCATGTTGCCGCCGGAGAGCGTCCCGACCGGGGTCTCCGGGGCTGCGCCACGGATGTCGTAGCGCCGAATCTGCTCGGCGGCGAAGCGGCGGAGCGCCGCCTGGGAGACCAGGCCGCGACGGATCAGCCCGCTGCGGCCGTAGTTGGACGCGGCGAGGTTCTCCGCCACCGACATGGTCGGGCTCAGGCCCCGGTCCAGCCGGTCCTCGGGGATGAAGGCCATGCCGGCGCCGCGACGCCGGCCCGCCGACCAGCCGGTGACGTCCGTGCCGGCGAGGGTGACCCGGCCGGTGGTGACGGCGCGCAGGCCGGTGAGCGCCTCGGCCAGTTCGGTCTGCCCGTTGCCCTCCACGCCGGCGATGCCGAGCACCTCACCGGGCCGGATGCCGAAGGTGACGTCCTCCAGCACCGCCCGGCCGGTGCCGTCGCGGCTGGTCAGGCCGGTGACCGTCAGCTGATCGTCGCCACGGTCGGTGCGGGGCGACGTCTGCTTGCGCTCGGCGAGGAAGACGGCCCGGCCCACCATGAGGTCGGCGATCTCCGACTCGGAGAGCCCCGCGTTGTCGCGGGTGCCGACGCTGCGGCCGTGCCGGATCACGGTGACCCGGTCGGCCACCGCCTTGACCTCGCGCAGCTTGTGGGTGATGAACAGGACGGTGCGACCCCGGTCCCGCAGCACCTCGATGACCTTCATCAGGTCGTCGACCTCGGCAGGGGTGAGCACCGCGGTCGGCTCGTCCAGGATGAGGATCTCGGCGTCGAAGGCGAGCGCCTTGATGATCTCCACGCGCTGGCGCTGCCCCACGGTCAGGTCCCGGACCCGCTGGTCGGGGCGCAGCTCGAAGCCGTACCGGCTGATCAGGTCCGCGGCCGCCCGCCGCATCGCCGCCCGGTCGGCGACGAGGCCACCCCAACGGCGGGGCTGCCGGCCGAGGAAAATGTTCTCAGCCACCGTCATCGACGGCACCAGGGTGAAGTGCTGGTGCACCATGCCGATGCCGAGGCGGGCCGCCGCCGCCGGGCCCGCGATGCCCACCGCCCGGCCCCGGACGCTGATCGTCCCGGTGTCCGGCTGGTGGATGCCGGCCAGGATGTTCATCAGCGTCGACTTGCCCGCGCCGTTCTCGCCGCAGATCGCGTGGACCTCTCCGGCAGCGATGGCCAGGTCGATGGACTCGATGGCCACCTTGCTACCGAACGTCTTGCGGATCCCCTGCAGATGCAGGATCGGGTGACCCGCGGTGGAGGCGTCCATATGGCTTCCTTCGCTTGGCACAATCTGGCCGCGGCCGCGACGGGCGTCGAGGCCCGTCGCGGCCACCGGCATGATTACTTCAGTACGGAGTCGACCTTGACCTCGCCGCTTACCACCTTCTGCTTGGCGGCGTCGATCTTCTGCTTCACCTCGTCGGGCACGAGCGCGTCGTTGTAGACCAGCGCCACGCCGTCGTTGTCCAGGCCGTACACGACCGTCTGACCGAACGTGATCTCGTTGTTCTCGTACTTCTTGACCGAGTCGTAGACCGAGTTGCCGATCTGCTTGAGCATCGAGGCGAGCACGTTCTTGGGGTGCAGGCCGTTCTGGTCGGAGTCCACGCCGATCGCGTAGTGGTTGGTGTCGGCGGCCGCCTTCAGGATGCCGAGACCGGCCGGGCCGGACACGTTGTAGACGACGTCCGCGCCGGAGTTGAACAGCGTGGTGGTCAGGTCGTACGCCTTCTGCGCGTCGTTGAAGTTGCCGACGAACGAGATGTTGACGGCGATGCCCGGGTCCACCGAGGCCACGCCCTGCTTGAAGCCGACGATGAACTCCTGGATGCCGGGCAGGTCCTGACCCGCGACGATGCCCACCTTCTTGTTGCCCTTGGACAGCGGGAACGTCTTCGGGTCCAGCGAGGCGTTGGCGGCCAGGACGCCGGCCAGGTAGGAGCCCTCGTTCTGGGCGTACCGGATGGACAGGACGTTCGGCGCCTTCAGCTCGTCGTCGAAGAAGACGTACTTCTGGTCGGGGTGCTGGGGGGCGACCGCGGCGAGGTTGTCGTGCATGCCGGGGCCGGTGAAGATCAGGCCGTACTGGCCGGAGTTGGAGACGGCCTCGAGGTTCTGCCGCCACAACTGCGGGTCGCTCGGCGACGCCTGCAGCAGCTTCGTACCGGCGCCCTCGGCCTTGGCCCGGTCGAAGCCGGCCTTCGCGGAGTCGTTGAAGCCCTTGTCACCGAGGTTGTCGGACATCACGTAGACGACGTTGGTGCCGTCGCCCTTGCCGCCGGCGTTGGTGGTGCCGGACGAGCAGGCCGAGATCGTCAGGGCGGCCGTGGCTACGGCCGCCAGGGCCACCAGCGAGCGCCGGCGGACACGGAGGTTCTTCATCTTGACGCCTTTCCTTCAACAGCGGTGGTAAAGGGTGGTGCGAACGGTCTGGATCACGCGGATTCCCGAACGACGAGCTCGGCCTGGAGAGTCAGGACGACGTCCGAGTCGTCGCCGATTCCGGCGGCGGCGAGCGCCAGGCGGGCCGCCTGGCCGCCCAGCTCGGCCGAGGGTTGCCGGAGGGTGGTCAGGCTCGGGTTCACGTGCTGCGCGACGTCGAGGTCGTCGAAGCCCAACACGGCCACGTCGTCGGGCACCCTCAGCCCGGCGTCGCGCGCCGCGGCCAGCAGACCGACGGCGCAGAGGTCGTTGGCGGCGAGCACGGCCGTCGGCGGTTCGGCCCCGGCGAACAGCTGCGCCGCGGCGTGCCGGCCACCGGCGATGGTGAAGTCGCCCTCCACCACCTGGGCGGGCAGCCCAACCTCGTCCATGACCGCCCGGTAGCCGGCGACCCGCTCACGAGCGGAGGAGGCCGACATCGGGCCGCTGACGCACGCGACGCGGCGGTGCCCCCGGGTAAGGAGGTGCCGGGTGCCGTCCGCCGCGGCCTGCACGTGATCCACGCGGACGCAGCGGAGATCGGTTTCCGGCAGGGAGCGGTCGATGAGCACCACGGCGGTGTGCCGCGCGATCGACAGCACCTGTTCCGCCACGGTGTCGGTGCTCGGGGTGAACAGGATGCACGGCGTGTCGAGATCGCTCATGGCCTGCAGGTACGCGACCTCGGTCTCGACGTCGCCGCCGGTGCTGCAGACCACGATGTGCAGGCCCGAGGCGCGGGCGGTCTCCTCCGCCCCGCGGGCGACCCGGGCGAAGAACGGGTTACTGATGTCCGGCACCACCAGCGGCACGAGGGGGGACGCGCCGCCGCTCAGCGCCTGGGCGATCCGGCTCGGTCGGTAGTCCAGGCGGGCGGCCGCCTCCAGCACCCGGGTGCGGGTCTCGCCACGGAACGCCTTCGGATCGCTAAGGATCCGCGACACCGTGGAGCGGTGCACACCCGCCGCCTTCGCGACATCACCGATGGTGACCATCTCCCCCGCACCTCCTTGTGCACCAGGATACGCAACCGGTTGCGCAACCGGTTGCGTGGAACCATACGTCCTACGGCTTCGCGACTGTCAAGACACGAAATGGAAACGGCTCGGGAAACTGTGACCCAAGGGTAAGACCTGAAAACTATGTGCCGGATTGGGCAATTAGTCCCGTTAACCCGGCCGGGAGGCGACGAGGCGCAATCCCGGACATCCCGGACATCGCCGAACTGGACGGCGAGCTCGACCTCTACCGGGGTGCCGGGCACAACTGACTTCACGCCAAGATGGTCAGCCCGGCAGGCCGGGGGCCGAGTGTCTCGTTCGCGCGCTAGAACTTGATGACGTGAACGAATCAGGGCCGGGAGTTGGCGGTGTCGCGCCGGCCGACCGGGCTGAATCGTCTGCGCCATCAAGTTCGTATTCGCTGGTGTCGGTCCAACTGGGCGATGGCCGATTGGCGGGGAGCTGCGAGGCCCACGCGGTGCAGGGTGCGCCACCGCTGAAGTCAACCTCGTTGGTAGCCTGACGCGTCTCGCGCGAGAGGTGGGTCGGCCCGATGCTCAGGCTTGTGCTGCGTCGGTCGGTCGCGGTGGTGGCCGTCTGCCTGGTGGCCGCGTGCGGTTCTTCAACGGCTCATACGGCGAGTCGATCGGCGGACGAGACGATCCCCTCCACGGCACAGCCGACCTCGGCAGCAGCCACGACGCCCGTTGCCCCAGCAGTTCCGGCGACCGGTGGGGCCGGCTACTCCGCGACGCTGTCCGCACGCTTGCTGACCACGGACTCACTGCCACCCGGCTTCATTATGGAGGGGATCGCGACCAGCATGCCGGAGGATGCCGGAGATCAGCTTTCGGACGCTGACGTGTCCTGTTCGGACAGCTCGATCCCGCTGCTGTCGGCGAGGCGGCTGACCGGGACGCCGTCAGCGATGGCCGCAGCCACCCTCAGCTATGACGCTGGTCCCGATGACTTCTGGGTGGGAACCGAGTTCCTTCGGACCTACTCCGACGACGGCGCACGACGAGCCATGACCGACCTGCGAACCTTCATCGGCCGTTGCCCCATCGTCGTCGTGTCGTCCGGCCTTGGCGTCGGCGACAGGCACCGCTTCGCAGTGGCACCAGGGCCACAGCTCGGCGATGACAGTATTCACGTCAGCAACAGCATGACGGCCAACTCAGGCACGCTGGAGGGCGACAGCCTACTCGTCCGGATCGGAACCACTTTGGTGGCCGTTCAGGAGGAGGGCAACGAACCCGGCGGCCACAAATACCTCACCCAGCTCGCCGAAGCCGCTCTCCGCAGATACCAGGCGACCGGATCCTGAATTTCCTCACCCGCTCAGAGGGACGCATCGGGAGCACGGCGCGGGGCAGACGCGCTTTGACGTGCGGGCATGCCAATGCGAATAGATCTTGACCATGGAATTACGTCGACCATAGGCTGCGGTCTCTGCGTTGTAACACCGAACGGAAGCAGGTACCGACATGCCCCTGTCGAAGCATCCACCCGGAACAGTCCTCACGCGACGGCTGGCCGGCGCCGCGGCGATCCTCTTGCTCTCCGGCACGGCACCGCTCGCGGTGGCCGCCCCCGCCGGTGCCGCGGCCCCGACTCCCACCTGCAGCAACGACCCGTCCGCCCGACTGTCCACCGTGCCCAGCCCAGAGGCGGTGCTCGGCTTCCCGCTCGGGCTCGGCCAGCAGCGGGTGGTCACCAACGACGAGGTACGGACCTACCTGAACGTCGTCGACCGTGCCTCCGACCGGGTGGTCACCGGTGTCATGGCGACCAGCGTGCTGGGCCAGCCGCTGCCGTACGCCGTCGTCTCCAGCGAGCGGCACGTCAAGAAGGAAACCCTGCGCAAGATCGCCGACGACATCCGCGACCTTCGGGACCCGCGGCAGACCAAGCCGAAGAAGGCCGCTGACACGGCGGCCGACCAGCCGGCCATCGTCTGGGTGACGGCCAACATCCACGGCGGCGAGAAGAGCGGCACGGACGCGGCCCTCAAGACCCTGTACGAGTTGGCCGCCGGCCTGTCCTGTGCGGTGCAGCAGCGCAACGACAACCTGGTCACGGTCATCGTGCCGACTCAGAACCCGGACGGGCGCGACGCCAGCCGCCGGCAGAACGAGTACGGCTTCGACATGAACCGGGACTGGTTCGCCCGTACCCAGCAGGAGACCGACGGCAAGCTCGAACTCATGCGGCAGTACCCGCCGCAGGTCTTCGTCGACGCGCACGAGATGAGCGGCCGGCAGTACTTCTTCCCGCCGAACGCCGACCCGATCCACCATGAGGTCGCCAGCGAGGTCGTCGACTGGATCAACCAGATCGGCGAGGCCAACAAGGCCGGGTTCGGCTACAACGGCGCCTGCCGCAGCGGCGTCACGACCGAGTGCTACTTCAACTACTCGACGTACGACCTGTTCTTTATGGGTTACGGCGACACGGTGCCGGCCGCCGGCTTCGGCGCCGCCGGCATGACCTTCGAGAAGGGCAGCTCCTCCTCGGTGGCCGACCGGGTGCAGCAGCAGTTCCACACCCAGTGGTCCACCCTCGGCTGGGCCGCCGCGCACAAGCACGAGCTGCTGACCGGCTACTACAAGATCTGGACGGACGCGCTCGCCCAGGGGCGGGCCGGCACCCTGGAGCCGAACGAGGTGGTCCAGCCGACCAACGCCGTCCAGTTCCCGGTCCCGGACATCAAGATCCGGTCCTACTTCCTGCTGCCCGACCGCCAGGTCGCCGACGTACGCCAGCTGGTCGAGCGGCTGCGCCGGATGGACGTCGAGGTGTACGAGGTGACCAAGCCGACCAAGGTGCCGACGGCCCGGGTCTTCGGCGGGCGCACCGCCACCAACGTCACGGTGCCTGAGGGCGCGTACTGGATCCCGCTGGACCAGCCACAGAAGCACTGGATCCAGGCGATCATGGGCGAGGACCCGTACGTCCCGTTCCCCTACTTCTACGACGTGTCGTCCTGGAGCAACCCGCTGCTGATGGGCGTGGACACGATCTACACCGGCGACGACGTCCGGCCGCACGCCAAGCTGGTCCGGGAGATCTCCGGCGGCAAGACCTCGGCGGCCGGGGCGAAGGGCTCGTACGCGTACCCGCTGGACTCGGCGGCGGCGGCCGAACTCACCTTCCGGCTGCTCGGCCGGGGCGTGCCGCTGGTCCGTGACCTCGACACCGGCGTGGTCGGCTTCCCCGCGAAGAGCCTGACCAAGGAGACCGAACAGCTTGCCCGGTCGCTCGGGGTGACCTTGAACCCGACCGGCAAAGCGGCCAGCGGAACCCCGGTGGACCTGCCGGACGTCGGGCTGTTCGAGGGTACCGGCATCGCCACCACCTCCGGCTCGCACGGCGAGGCCCGGTACGTGCTCGGCAAGCGGTGGGGGCTGGACCTCAAGCCGGTGACCACCGCCGACATCAACAACAACACCCCGGCGTTCACCGGGCGTACGGTGCTGCTGGTGCCGGACGGCAGCAACGCGACCGGCGGCCTCACCGCGGCGGGCCAGGCCAACCTGCGCAACTGGATCGCTCAGGGCCACACCTACGTCGGGCTGCGCAACGAGGGCACCCGGATGGCCCGCGCCGCCGGGCTCACCTCCACCGTCGAGCGGACGAAGCCGACCGGCTACCAGGTGATCGGCTCGCACCTGCGGGTCGACGTCGACCAGGACAGCCCGGTCGCGCTGGGCCGCCCGGCGGAGGACTTCGAGTTCAACAACGGCGACCCGATCCTCGGCCCGAGCAGCACCGGCACCAACGTGCTCAGCTACCCGGCCGGTGACACCTTCTGGTCCAACGGCTACACCGTCAAGGGCGACGCGCTCAAGGGGACGGTGGCGCTGGTGGACGAGCCGACCGGCGCCGGCCGGGCGGTGCTGTTCGCGTTCAACCCGCTGTTCCGGGCGTACAACGAGAACGGGCTGCACCTGGTGGCCAACGCGCTGCTCTACCCGGGCGCGGGCAGCCCGGCGGCGCGTACCTTCGCGCCGCAGGGTGCGGGCGGTGTCGATCCGGCCCGTGCCGCCGCGGCCGCCGCTCCGGCCCCGGAGAACCTGGGTGGCGAGTGGCGGCCGATCACCGTCGAGGTGGCGGCCGACGACCTGGCCCGTACCCGGCAGGTGGTGGCCGACTTCACCGACGCCGCGCGGGCGTCCGTGGCCGACTCCTCCGCCTACCTGGTGATCCCGAACCCGGAGGGCCTGCAGGTCGACGAGCACCCGTTCCTGGCTGACCTGGTACGCGCCCTGCGGGACGCGGGGATTCCGCTGCGGTCCGTGGTGGCCTGACACCCGGCTTGGGGTCCGGCTGGCCTGGTGGCCGGCCGGACCCCAGACCGGTTGACAAGATCGATGAACGTAACTCAGGCTGGACGGCAGCCCGCCTCAGGAAGCCCGGGTTGCCGACCGGGGTCAGCGAAGGAGTGCGCATGCCACACATCACACTCAACACCAACGAACCCGGGATTCGCGGTCTGTTCCGGTTCAGGCCGGAGACAGCGCTGCCGCTCAATGGACTGGTCGAGGCACTGCTGTGTGGCCCCGGTACATTGACTCGTGGCGAACGCGAACTTATCGCGGCCTATGTGTCCGGTCTCAACGAGTGCCGGTATTGTTACTCCGCCCACGCGGCGTATGCGGCAGCCCAGCTTCCCGAGGGCATGGCCCTGGTCGAGCAGGTTCATGACAACGTCGACGGCGCACCGGTGTCGGCCAAGCTGCGTGCGCTGCTCGACGTCGCCGGCGCGGTTCAACGCGGTGGCAAAGAGGTCACCGAGGACCTGGTGGCTGCCGCCCGAGCCGAGGGCGCCACCGATGTGGAGATCCATGACACGGTGCTGATCGCGGCCGCGTTCTGCATGTTCAACCGGTACGTCGATGGGTTGGCCACCGTCCTGCCGGACGACCCCGACTTCTACACCGACCGTGCGAAGCGGATCGCCGCCCACGGCTACCTCGGTGTACTGCAGCAGGAGGTCATCCGCCAGTGAGCACGCGGAGTAAGAGTCCGCCGGCCGCCCGCGCTATCGGCGGCCGGCTCGCCGATGCGCGCCGACGCGTCGCCGGATGATCGCCGCCAGCATGAGCGCGACGGCGGCGGCGCCGAGGCCGATCGGCACCGACAGCCGTCCCGCGCCCCAGGTGGGGCGCTCGCTCGACACCGCGGCGACCTGGTGGTCGTCCTTCTTCTCGTCGGAGGTGACGAGACGGCCGACGGACGTGTCGGGCGCGAGGCTGAAGCCCCAGTTGAGCAGGGCTGATGCCTCGCCGAGGCTGCCCAGCGGCGCGGTCTCCGCGCCGAGCAGGGTCACCGCGAGCCGCCGCCCGTCGCGTTCGGCGACCCCGACGTACGTCTGCCGGGCCAGGTCGGTGAAGCCGGTCTTGCCGCCGAGCGTCCCCGGGTAGGTGTCCAGCAGCGTGACGTCGTGGGTGAGCGCGAGCGGCGGCGTTCCCTGCTCTCCCGGTATCTGCGCCACCCGGGTCGAGATGTAGCGCCGGAAGTCTTCGCGAGCGAACGCCGCCCGCGCGATCAGCGCGAGATCGTACGCGCTGGTGTACTGGCCGGGGCCGTCCAGGCCGGAGGGCGTCACCGCGTGGGTCTGGTTGGCGCGCAGCCGGTGCGCCTCGTCGTTCATCGCCTGCACGCCGCCCGGCCGGCCGGCGCTGCCGCCGCCGAGCCGGGCCAGCACGTTGGCCGCGTCATTGCCCGATTTGAGCAGCAGCCCCAGCCACAGGCTCTCGATCGTGTAGTGGCCGCCTGCGATTACCCCCATGAGCGAGCTCGCCGGGTCGAGATCGCGCAGATCGTCGCGGCTCACCTCGACGATCTGGGCCGGATCGAGGTGGGGCATCAGGGCTGCCGCCAGCAGCAGCTTCTGCACGCTGGCCGGCGCCCGATGCTCGTGCGGGCCGCACCCACCCAGCACCATTCCGCTGTCGAGGTCCGCCACCAGCCAGGAGGTGGCGGTCACCGCCGGCGCACTCGGCGCGCCTGCGGGAGCGGCCAGCCCGGCGGTCGCCAGCGCCTCGCCGCCGACCGCCGCCGCGGCGGCGTCGACCGGTGGCGGGGAGGGCGCGGCGGGCGGGGGCGCCGGCGGCTGCACGGCCGGACAGGGCACGTACGGCGCGGCTACTGCCGGCGCCGCTGGCACGACCACCGCGGTGGGAACGGTGAGGACCGCACCAAGCATCACGCGAAAGATGGTCACGTTTACGTACGGTAATCGCCAGCCGGGTGAGGGTGGTCCAATTGGGGAAAGCGCCGCAGCTGCCGCTGTCGGAGCCGCCACTATGCTCGGGCGCATGGGAGATCCTTTCCGGGTGCGCATCACCGTCCGCGGCTACGAGCTCGACACGCAGGGCCACCTGAACCAGGCCGTGTACCTCCAGTACGGCGAGCACGCCCGGTGGGAGTGTCTGCGCGCCGCCGGCATCTCCCAGGACCGGCTCATCGCCAGCGGCGTGGGACCGGTCGCGCTGGAGGCCACCGTCCGCTACCTGCGCGAGCTGCGCGGCGGCGACGAGGTGGACGTGTCCTGCGAGTTCCGCTGGGGCGAGGGCAAGACCTTCCACATCGACCAGAACTACACGCGGCCGGACGGCACCCAGGTCGCCACGCTGACCGGGGTGGCCGGGCTGCTCGACCTGTCCGCCCGGCGGATGGTGCCGAACCCACGCGAGCGGTTCCGGGAACTGGCCACCGACCCCCGGCCGCTCAACCTCTGACCGTCCGATGACTGCCCCTGCTCGTCCGCCGCTGGCCGTGCTGAACGCGGTGCTGGAACGGCTGACCTACGTCAACGAGGAGACCGGCTACACCGTCGCCCGCGTCGCCACCGAGCGCGGCAGCGACCTGCTGACGGTGGTCGGCGCGCTGCTGGGCGCGCAGCCCGGGGAGAGCCTGCGCCTGCACGGGCGGTGGTCGTCGCACCCGAAGTACGGGCGACAGTTCGAGGTCGACTCCTACACCACCGTGCTGCCGGCCACCATTCAGGGCATTCAGCGTTACCTCGGCTCCGGTCTGGTCAAGGGCATCGGCCCGGTGTTCGCGGAACGGATCGTGGCTCACTTCGGGCTGGACACGCTGCGGGTGATCGAGGAGGAGCCGACTCGCCTGGTCGAGGTGCCCGGTTTGGGGCCGAAGCGCACCGCGAAGATCAGCGCCGCGTGGGAGGAGCAGAAGGCCATCAAGGAGGTGATGGTCTTCCTGCAGGGCGTCGGCGTGTCGACCTCCCTCGCGGTGCGAATCTACAAGCAGTACGGCGACGCGTCGATCGAGGTCGTGACGAAGGAGCCGTACCGGCTGGCCGCGGACGTGTGGGGCATCGGCTTCAAGACCGCAGACACCATCGCCCAGGCCGTCGGCATCCCCCACGACAGCCCCCAGCGGGTCATGGCCGGCCTGCGCTACACCCTGTCCGAGGCCACCGACGACGGCCACTGCTACCTTCCCGCACCCGACCTGATCGCCGACGCCACGAAGATCCTCGACGTACCGGGCGACCTTGTCACCCGCTGCCTGGACGACCTGGTCGCCGACGAGGGGGTCGTCCGCGAGACGCTGCCCGGTGGGGAGGGCGAGCCGGTGCCGGCGGTGTACCTGGTGCCGTTCCACCGCGCCGAGCAGTCCCTCGCCGGGTCGTTGCTGCGTCTGCTGCACGACCGGGCAGATCGGCTGCCCCACTTCGCCGACGTCGACTGGGGTCGGGCCCTGACCTGGCTGCGGGCGCGCACCGGCGCGGACCTGGCGCCGGAGCAGGAACAGGCGGTCCGCCTCGCGCTGACCTCGAAGGTAGCGGTGCTGACCGGCGGGCCGGGCTGCGGCAAGAGCTTCACGGTCCGCTCGATCGTCGAACTCGCCACCGCGAAGAAAGCCAAGGTCACCCTCGTCGCGCCGACCGGCCGCGCCGCCAAACGGCTCTCCGAGCTGGCCGGGCAGCCGGCCGCCACGGTGCACCGGCTGCTGCAACTCCGCCCCGGCGGGGACGCCTCCTACGACCGCGACAACCCCCTCGACGTCGACCTGCTCGTCGTCGACGAGGCCTCTATGCTCGACCTGATCCTGGCCAACAAGCTCGTCAAGGCCGTGCCACCCGGGGCGCACCTGCTGCTGGTCGGCGACGTCGACCAGCTCCCCTCCGTCGGCGCGGGTGAGGTCCTGCGCGACCTGCTCGCCGCGCCGGTCATCCCCCGGGTGCGGCTCACGCAGATCTTCCGGCAGGCCGCCGAGTCCGGCGTGGTCACCAACGCCCACCGGATCAACGCCGGCCGCCCACCCGTACTGCACGGCCTGCCCGACTTCTTCCTGTTCCCCTGCGACGACACCGAGGCCGCCGCCGCGCTGACCGTCGACGTCGCCTGCGCCCGCGTACCGGCGAAGTTCGGGCTCGACCCTCGCCGTGACGTGCAGGTGCTCGCCCCGATGCACCGCGGCCCCGCCGGCGCCGGCGCGCTCAACACGCTGCTGCAGCAGCGCCTCACACCGCACCTGGAGGGGCAGCCCGAGCGGCGGATGGGCGGGCGGGTGTTCCGGGTCGGCGACAAGGTCACCCAAATCCGCAACAACTACGACAAGGGCCGGGCCGGCGTCTTCAACGGCACGCTCGGCATCGTCACCGCTCTCTCCTCCGAGGAGCAGACCCTCACCGTACGCACCGACGAGGACGAGAGCATCGACTACGACTTCGACGAACTCGACGAGCTGTCCCACGCGTACGCCATGACCATCCACCGCTCGCAGGGTTCCGAATACCCGGCGGTCGTCATTCCCCTGACCACCAGCGCGTGGATGATGCTGCAGCGCAACCTGCTCTACACCGCCGTCACCCGCGCCCGGCAGCTCGTGGTCCTCGTCGGCTCCCGCCGGGCCCTCGCGGCGGCCGTACGCACCGTCGGCGCCGGCCGCCGGCACACCGCCCTCGATCACCGCCTCACCTGACGCCGACCTACGGGACGGTCAGGCCGTACTTGGCGAGGACCGTGGTGATCGGCTGAAAGTAGGTGGTGCCGCCGACGGTGCAGTTGCCGGTGCCGCCCGAGAGGATGCCGAGGACGATGCCGGTCGAGGGAACGTAGAGCGGACCGCCGCTGTCGCCGGGCTCCGCGCAGATGTTGGTGCGGATCAGCCCGAACACCGGGCCCTCGATGTAGTTCACGGTCAGGTTCAGCCCGGTGACCATGCCGCACCGTACGCCGGTGGCGGCACCGCTGCGGCAGACCGCCTGGCCGACGGAGGCGTTGCCGGCGCCGGTGACGGTGAGCAGGCCGGGATCGCCGGCGGCGGAGACGGTGCGCCGGCCGGGATAGGTGTAGATCGCGCTGGGATGGTCGATCGTGCCGGTGTACCGCCACACGCCGTAGTCGTTGCCGGGGAAGCTGCCTGCGACCGAACTGCCGAGCACGGTGGTGTGCCCGCTGTCGGCGTACCAGACGGCGCTGCTGCAGTGCCCGGCGGTGACGAAGTAGGAGGTGCTGCCGCTGCGGACGTTGACCCCGAGCGAGCAGCGGCCGCCGCTGCCGTAGATGGCCTCGCCTCCGGCGATCAGGGTACGCAGCCGGCCGGGTTCACGCCGCAGCTCAGCGCCGGCCCGGGTCGCGGTGTCCCGCAACGCCGCCAGCTCGGCGCCGCCGACCGTGTCGTCGACGGTGAGGGTCATCCGGCCGCTGGCGGGGTCGAGGCCCCATGCGGTGCCGGGGGTACGCACCTCGGCGAGCGCCACGAACGCCTGCTGCGAGTCGGGCCGGGCGTGGGCGTGGGCGGCGGCCGGGGTGCCGGTGAGCACCCCGGCCAGAACGAGGGCGACGAACGGGAGCCGGCGCATTCGGGCCTCCTATAAATCAATGACGGCCAATGACTCTCAAGCATCCATCGATGTCACCCGCCACTCAACCCTCGACGGCGCTCACCCGATCCGACGAGTGCTGTCGTGGCCTACGAACGACGCGCACTTACCGCCGTCCGCGCCGCTGGGCTACACCAGGGTGACGGCTCGCACCGAGGGGGTTGACGGCATGGATCCGCGCTGGCCGAGCGCCGGCTTCGGCAGCGCCGAGGCGGTCGCCGAGGCGATCCTGTACGAGGGCTACCTGCTCTACCCCTACCGGCGGTCGTCGGGCAAGAACCGGGTGCGCTGGCAGTTCGGGGTCCTCGTACCTTCCGCCTGGGCGGCGGCACACGGCCTGGTCGACACGGGCGTGGCCGGTTCGGCCGAATCGCCGTGGCAGCAGACCGAATGCCTGCTGGAGGCCCCGGACGACGCGATCGTCCGAATCCGGCTGCGCTTCCTGCACCTGCAACGCAAGACGGTCGAGGAGCGGACGGCCGACGGCTACCGGCCGGTCGACCGGATCGACGCCGGCGACCGCACCGAGCTCAGCTTCGACGAGGCCGTGCCCCGGGAGTTCGACGTCGAGGCGCGGGTCGGTGACCTGCTGCGCGGGCGTCGCCTGGACCTCCACGTTCCCGGCGGCGAGGACGTCGAACCGGTGGTCGACGGCCGGGGTGAGCCGGTGGGCCGGGTGGTGCGCCGGCGGTGGGCGTTGTCCGCGTCGGTCAGCGTCTCCGCCGAGGAGTGCCCGACGCCCTTCCTGCTGCGGCGCCTCACGGTACGCGTGGAGAACACCGACCGGACGACCCCCGCGGACAGCCGGCGCGCCGAGGCGCTGCGGTGCTGCCTGCTCGCGGCGCACACTCTGATCGCCGTCGGCCAGGGGCGGTTCCTGTCGCTGCTCGGTCCGCCGGAGTGGGCGGCGGACGCGGCCCGGGAGTGCCGGAACGTGCACACCTTTCCGGTGCTCGCCGGCGAGCCGGGCACCTCGGATGTGCTCCTGTCATCCCCCGTCATCCTCTACGACCATCCACGGATCGCCCCGGAGAGCCCAGGCGACCTGCACGACGCGACCGAGATCGACGAGATCCTGTCGCTGCGCACGCTCACCCTCTCCGACGACGAGAAGCGCGAGGTGCGGGCCACCGATCCCCGCGCCGCGGCCATCCTCGACCGCGTCGAGGCGATGCCGCCCGAGGTCCTCGAACGGCTGCACGGGGCCATCCGGTCCCTGGAACCGGTACGCCCGCCCGGCGAGGCCGCCGAGCAGACGCCCTGGTGGGAGCCCGGTGCCGAACCGGTGGCCGAGAGCGTCCTGGTCGCGGGCGCCCTGCTGACGCGCGGCAGCCGGGTTCGGTTGCGCCCACGCCGGCGGGGCACCGACGCGCACGACATGTTCCTGGCCGGTCGTACCGCCCGGGTGGAGCAGGTGCTGCTGGACGTGGACGGGACGCGGTTCCTGGCGGTGACGGTGGACGACGACCCGGGCGCGGACCTGCACCAGTGGTACGGCCGCCTGCGTCACTTCCGCCCCGAGGAGGTCGAGCCGCTGCCCGAAGAGGTCGAGGCACGATGAGCGGCGGTCGGGTGCTGGTCGCCGGCATCGGCAACATCTTCCTCGGCGATGACGCCTTCGGCGTGGAGGTCGTCCGACGCCTGCGGGACGTCGTCCTCCCGGCGGGGGTGGAGGTGTCCGATTACGGCATTCGGGGCATGCATCTGGCCTACGATCTGCTGGACGGCCGCCACGACGTGCTGGTCATGGTGGACGCGTTGCCGTTGGACGAGCCGCCGGGAACGCTGGCCGTCCTGCAGGTGGATCTCGACGACCCCGGCTGGACCCTGCGGCCGGCCGACGTGCTGGCGGCGCCGGCCGCCGACGGGCACGGCATGGATCCCGAGTCGGTGCTGCGTCTGCTGCGCAGCCTGGGCGGCCGTGTCGGACGCGTACTCGTGGTGGGCTGCCAGCCCGCCGTCCTCGACGAGCGAATGGAGCTGTCGGCGCCGGTCTCCGGCGCGGTCGACGAGGCGGTCCGGACGGTGGTCCGGATCGCGCGGGAGGAAGCCGCGCGGCTCGCCGCCGGCGAACGGCAAGTGGCTCGTTCGGCAACCGAGAAGGGGGTGACCGCCGATGCATGAGACAGGTCTGTCCGAGGCAATCGTGGCGGCGGCGGTACGCAGAGCCGCCGGGCGCCGGGTCACCGGCCTGCGGGTACGGATCGGCGGCCACCCGGTCAACCCCGACGTCGTCACGCAGGGCATCCAGGTGGCCGCGGCCGGCACGGTGGCCGCCGACGCCGCAGTGGATCTGGTGCTGGAACCGATGACGGTGCGGTGCCACGACTGCGGCCGCAGCGGGCCGATCACCGATCACCTCACGATGGTGGCCTGCCCGCAGTGCGGGGGCGTCGACATCGACGTCACCGGCAGCGACGACGTCGTGCTGGAGTCCGTGACGGTGGCCAGCGTCGAGCTGGGTGCGGTCTGATGGACGCCACCGAGCTGCTGCGGCACGACCACCGCGTGGTGGAACAGCTGTTTCGGGACTATCGGGCGGCGAAATCGGACGCGCAGCGCCGTGGCGTCGTGGAGATCCTCGTCCGCGAGCTGTCGAAGCACGCCGCGCTCGAGGAGGTTCTCTTCTATCCCTTCGCCGCGCAGGTGCTCGCCGACGGGCACGTCGACCAGCACCTCGCCGGGCATCGTCCGATAAAGGAGCTGCTCCTCGAACTGGACCGCTGCCAGGCGGGCGACCCCGCCCAGGACGAGCTGATGGAGCGGTTGGCGTCCGCCGTCGAGCGGCATGTGCGCGACGACGAGGACGACCTCATGCCGCTGCTGTGCTCCCAGACCGACGAGCAGGCGCTGCGCGAGCTGGGCCAGGAGATCGACCAGGGTAAGCAGCGGGCCCCGACGCGCCCGCACCCGCACGCGCCGGACAAGCCGCCAGTGCTGGCCCTCGCGGCGCCGGTGGTGGCCATCTACGACCGGTTGCGGGACCGGATGCAAGGGAGGCCTCGAACATGACGCAGAGCAGCCGCGACACCGCGGTGATCCCGCAGGAGAACGGGTTCGACGAGATCACCATCCTGTGGATCTCGGAGGGCATGAGTTGTGACGGCGACACCGTGTCGATGACCGCCTCCGGTCAGCCGGCGATCGAGGACATCGTGCTCGGGCTCATCCCCGGCCTGCCGAAGGTCAACCTGCACAACAAGGTGCTGTCGCCGGCCGCCGGCGGCGAGGAGTTCCTGGCGCCGTACCGGAAGGCGGCCCGCGGCGAGATGCGCGAGCCGTTCATCCTCGTCATCGAGGGGTCGATCCCGAATGAGAACATCAACGGCGACGGGTACTGGACGTCGTTCGGCAACGACGAGCGCACCGGTGAGCCGCTGACCGTGAACTGGTGGATCGACCAGTTGGCGCCGAAGGCGTGGGCGGTCGTCGCCGCCGGCACCTGCGCGACGTACGGCGGGATCCACGCCATGGCGGGCAACCCGACCGGGTGCATGGGCCTGGCCGACTATCTCGGCTGGGACTTCCGGTCGCAGGGCGGGCTGCCGATCGTCAACGTGCCCGGCTGCCCGATCCAGCCGGAGAACTTCATGGAGACCCTGACCTGGGTGCTCTACCACGCCGCAGGCTCGGCGCCACCTCCGCCGCTGGACCACATGCTGCGGCCGCAGTGGCTGTTCGGCAAGACCGTGCACGAGGGCTGCGACCGGGCCGCCTACTACGAGCAGGCCGACTTCGCCAAGGACTACAACTCGCCCAAGTGCCAGGTGAAGATCGGCTGCTGGGGGCCGGTCATCAACTGCAACGTGCCGAAGCGCGGCTGGATGGGCGGCGTGGGCGGCTGCCCCAACGTCGGTGGCATCTGCATCGGCTGCACCATGCCGGGTTTCCCCGACAAGTTCATGCCGTTCATGGACATGCCGCCCGGCGGCAGCCTGTCGACCCTGCTCATCAAGCCGTACGGCGCGATGATCCGCCGGCTGCGCGGCATCACCAACGCCACCGCCAACCGGGAACCGAAGTGGCACCACAACGGCCCGGAGCTCACCAGCGGCTACAACCCCCGGTGGCGCCCGTACGGTCCCGCGGATCCCCGCCGACAGGCGGCAATGGAAAGGAACAAGCCTTGACCGCGACGAAGCCGAAGCCGGCCGCCGCCACCAAGCCCGGCGAGCTGGTGGAGATGGCGTGGGACCCGATCACCCGGATCATCGGCAACCTCGGCGTCTACACCAAAATCGACTTCGCGAACCGGGTGGTGGCCGAATGCCACACCACGTCGTCGCTGTTCCGCGGCTACTCGGTGTTCATGAAGGGCAAGGACCCGCGCGACGCCGGCTTCATCACCAGCCGGATCTGCGGCATCTGCGGCGACAACCACACGACCTGCTCGGTGTACGCGCAGAACATGGCCTACGGCATCAAGACCCCGCCCCTCGCAGAGTGGATCATCAACCTCGGCGAGGCCGCCGAGTACATGTTCGACCACACCCTCTTCCAGGACAACCTCGTCTTCGTCGACTTCTGCGAGGCGATGGTCAAGCAGACCAACCCGAGTGTGCTCGCCCGCGCGGAGGCCACCGCCGCGCCGGGCCGGGACATCCACGGCTACCGGACGATCGCCGACATCATGCGGGCGTACAACCCGTTCGAGGGTGAGGTCTACAAGGAGGCGCTGAAGGTCAGCCGGACCACCCGGGAGATGTTCTGCCTCATGGAGGGCCGGCACGTCCACCCGTCGACGGTCTATCCCGGCGGCGTCGGCACCATGCCGCAGCCGACGCTGTTCACCGACTACCTGAGCCGGCTGGTCAGCATCCTGGACTTCGTCAAGAAGGCCGTCGCCATGAACGACGACATCTTCGACTTCTGGTACGAGGCGCTGCCCGGCTACGAGGAGGTCGGCCGCCGCCGGGTGCTGCTCGGCTGCTGGGGCTCGTTCCAGAACCCCGACGTCGTCGACTACCGGTACGAGACCATGTCGAACTGGGGGCGGGCCATGCACGTCACGCCCGGCATCGTCGTCGACGGCAAGCTGCTCACCACCGATCTGGTCGACATCAACCTCGGCATCCGGATCCTGCTCGGCAGCTCCTACTACAAGGACTGGGCCGGCCAGGAGGAACCGTTCGTCAAGTACGACCCGCTGGGCAACCCGATCGACATCCGCCATCCCTGGAACCAGACCACCCTCCCGGATCCCGGCAAGCGCGACTTCGACGACAAGTACAGCTGGGTGATGAGCCCCCGCTGGTTCGACAAGAGCAGCGGGGAGCATCTCGCGTTGGACACCGGCGGCGGCTGCTTCGCCCGGCTGTACACCACGGCGCTGGCGAAGATGGTCGACACCCCGTACGTCAAGTCGACCGGGCACAGCGTGCTGATCTCGCTGCCGAAGAGCCAGACCCTGCCCGAGATGACGTTGGAGTGGAAGATCCCCCGCTGGTCGAACGCGCTGGAGCGGGACCGCTCGCGGGCCTACTTCATCGCGTACGCCGCGGCGATGGCGTTGTACTTCCTGGAACGGGCGATGGAGCGGATGCGCGCCGGCGACATGCGCATCTTCGCCGAGTTCGAGGTGCCGGACGAGGCCATCGGCTGCGGCTTCCACGAGGCCGTCCGGGGCGTCCTGTCGCACCACATCGTGATCCGAGACCGCAAGATCGCCAACTACCACCCGTATCCGCCGACGCCGTGGAACGGCAGCCCCCGCGACAGCTACGGCACCCCCGGGCCGTACGAGGACGCGATCCAGAACACGCCCATCTTCGAGGAGAACGGCCCGGACAACTTCAAGGGCGTGGACATCATGCGGGCGGTGCGCAGCTTCGACCCCTGCCTGCCCTGCGGCGTGCACATGTACGTGGGCGGGGGCCGCACCCTCCAGAAGATCCACTCGCCGATGTTCGGCGCGTCGCATGGGTGAGCAGCCGGACGTCCAGCGGCTCGACGACCCGGCCGTCGAGCCGCGGCTGGCCCGCCTGGACGCCGTGCTCGGCCAACTCGAGCAGACCCCCGGCCGCACCGCCGAGCTGGCGCTGGAGGCCGTCGAGCTGCTGACCGAGGTGTACGGCGAGGCGCTGGCCCGGGTCACCGACCTCGCCGCCGACAGCCCTGGCGCGCTCGACCGGTTCACCAGCGACGAGCTGCTGCGGCACCTGCTGCTGTTGCACCGCGTCCACCCGGATCCGGTGCGGCGTCGGGTGGCCCACGCAGTGGACGACCTGCGGCCGCAACTGCGCGCGCGGGGCGCCGACCTCGCCCTGGTCAACGTCGGGGAGGTGGTGGCGACGATCAGCCTGTCGGCGAGTTCGTGCAGTGCGGGGGCCCTGCGTGACCTGGTACGGGAGCAGGTGTTGGCGTTCGCCCCGGAGCTGACCACGGTCGACGTGGTGACGCCCGCGCCGGCTCCGGCGCTGATCCCGGTCGCCACGCTGTGGCAGCGACCGGAGGCCCCGGCCGACCGGGCGGCGGCGGGCGAGCGGATGCCGCAGGTCACGGGCCCAGTGGCGTCGGGGAGCACGGCGTGACGGCCGGCGCGCTGCAGCGGGCGATCCGCCGCGCGAGCGCTCGTGCGGCCTCGGTCGAGCGCTGCGGGATGTGCGCCGGGCCGGTCCGCCCGGAGCACCGGCACGTGTGGGACGAGCAGGACGCGGAGCTGATCTGCGCCTGCCCGCCGTGCTCGCTGCTGTTCGAACGCGAGGCGGCCGGCGGCGGCCGGTACCAGCTCGTCCCCACCCGTGGCGCACGGCTGGCGGGCCTGTCCGCCGACGAGCTCGGCGTGCCGGTCGGCCTGGCGTTCTTCGTGAAGCAGCGGGACGGGCGGGTGCTCGGGCACTACCCGAGCCCGCTCGGCACGACCGAGTCGGAGATCGACGTCGACGCCTGGCGGGCCGTCGAGGCGCGATCACCCGCGCTGGCCGAGCTGAGACCACGCGTCGAGGCGCTGCTGGTGTGGACGGACGTGCCGCGCGGCACCAGCCAACAGTGGCTGGTGCCGGTCGACGACTGCTTCCGGCTCGTGGCGCTCATCCGCCGGCATTGGACGGGCATGTCGGGGGGCGGCGTGGTATGGCAGGAGATCCGCCGGTTCTTCGACGACCTCGGCCGGCGGCATGGCGGGCCGACCGGCAACGACTGACAAAGGAGGCGGGAATGGGCGAGATCCGGGTGGGCGATCCCGATGTCGAACTCGACGCCCCGGCCCACACCAAGGGTGTCGAAGAGGGCAACTCGCGGCGCAGGAAGCAGGCGGGCCATCACGATGACGGGACGGTGGACGCCCGCCGGTCGACCGGCATCCGGCCCAAGAAACTCGGCCCGATCCTGCCGATCATGCCGAACCTGCCGCCGGGCTGAGCGGTACGCGACCAAGGAGAGGTGAGCTGTGCGGAAGCTGTTTGTGCTGCTGGCCGGCGTGGCCGTCGTCGGGCTGTTCTGGAAGGAACTGCCCGCGCTGCGGCGCTACATCAAGATCGAAAAGATGTGACCGATGTGTCTAGGAATCCCGGGCGAGATCGTCGAGCTCAAGGCCGGCCGCGACGATCTCGCCGTCGTGGACGTCGTGGGCGTCCGGCGGGCGATCAACATCGG
Organism: Micromonospora sp. NPDC006766; assembly: GCF_040636055.1. Classification (NCBI taxonomy): domain Bacteria; kingdom Bacillati; phylum Actinomycetota; class Actinomycetes; order Micromonosporales; family Micromonosporaceae; genus Micromonospora; species Micromonospora sp. NPDC006766. Next base: position 198,494 of record NZ_JBEYIX010000004.1, read on the forward strand.
CCTGCTCGGTCAGGACCAGGTGGGCATCGGCGACTGGGTGCTCGTCCACGTCGGGTTCGCCATGTCAAAAATCGACGAAGCCGAGGCCGCCGCCACGTTGGCACTGTTGAACGGCCTCGGACAGGCGTACACCGACGAGCTTCAGGCGCTCGCCGAGTCCGACATCACCTAGGGAAACGACCATATGCGTTTCGTTGACGAATACCGCGACGCGGACCGGGCCCAGGCACTGGCCGCCCAGATCGCCGCGTTGTGCGAGCCGGGCCGGCAGTACAAGTTCATGGAGGTCTGCGGCGGTCACACGCACACCATCTACAAGCACGGGATCGAGGACTACCTACCGGAGAGCGTCCAGCTCGTGCACGGGCCGGGCTGCCCGGTGTGCGTGATCCCGATGGGCCGGGTGGACGACGCCATCGCGATCGCCCACGAGCCCGGGGTCATCATGACGGCGTTCGGGGACATGATGCGGGTGCCCGGCGGCGACGGCTCGTTCTTCGACGCCAAGGCGGCCGGCGCGGACATCCGGATGGTCTACTCGCCGTTGGACGCCTTGAAGATCGCCCGGACCAACCCGGACCGCCGGGTGGTGTTCATGGCGATCGGCTTCGAGACGACCTCGCCGTCGACGGCGATGACCGTGCTGCGGGCCGCCGCCGAAGGGATCGACAACTTCTCGGTCTTCTGCAACCACGTCACGATCCTGCCGGCGATCAAGGCGATCCTCGACTCACCGGACCTGCGGCTCGACGGCTTCCTCGGGCCGGGGCACGTCTCCACGGTCATCGGGTGCCGGCCGTACGAGTTCATCGCCCGCGACTACGGCAAGCCGCTGGTGTGCGCCGGGTTCGAGCCGCTGGACCTCCTGCAGTCGGTCTTCATGTTGCTCAAGCAGCTCGCCGAGGGCCGCTGCGAGGTGGAGAACCAGTACACCCGGGTGGTGCCGTGGGAGGGCAACCTGCGGGCGCTGGAGGCCATCGGGCAGGTGATGCGGTTGCGCCCGTACTTCGAATGGCGCGGCCTCGGCTTCATCTCCCACTCCGCCCTGCGGATGCGCGACGAGTACGCGGCCTTCGACGCCGAGCGGCTGTTCGACGTACCCGGGGTGCGGGTGGCGGACCCGAAGGCCTGCCAGTGCGGCGAGGTGCTCAAGGGGGTGCTCAAGCCCTGGGAGTGCAAGGTGTTCGGCACCGCGTGCACGCCGGAGACGCCCATCGGCACGTGCATGGTCTCCTCCGAGGGCGCGTGCGCGGCCTACTACAACTTCGGCCGGTTCACCCGGCAGCGCCTGACGGAGGCGGTACGGGCATGACGACAGAGCAGCAGGTGCTGGAGCGCATCGAACGGGCCCGCCGGCGCAAGCCGAGGATCCGGGAGAGCCGGGTCACGCTCGCGCACGGCGCGGGCGGGAAGGCGACCCGCACCCTGGTCGAGGGGATCTTCGTCGACGCGTTCCGCAACCCGACCCTGGAGGCGCTCGACGACGCGGCGGTGCTGTGCCCGGGCGTCGACCGGCTGGCCTTCACCACCGACTCGTACGTGGTGTCGCCGCTGTTCTTCCCGGGCGGGAACATCGGCGACCTCGCCGTCAACGGCACGGTCAACGACCTCGCGGTCAGCGGTGCCCGGCCGTTGTACCTCGCGGCCGGGTTCATCCTCGAGGAAGGTTTTCCGGTCGCCGATCTGCAGCGGATCACCGCCTCCATGGCCGCGGCGGCGCAGCGGGCCGGGGTCCAGGTGGTCACCGGTGACACGAAGGTGGTGCAGCGGGGCAAGGCCGACGGCTGCTACGTCAACACCGCCGGGGTCGGCCTGCTGGAGCGGCCGGTGCGGTTGGGCATCCCGCACGTGCGGCCCGGTGACGCGATCCTCGTCTCCGGGCCGATCGGCGACCACGGCGTCACCGTCATGCTGGCCCGCGGCGAACTGGACCTCGAGGCCGACCTCGTCTCGGACACCGCGCCCTTACACGGGCTCGTGGCGGCCCTCCTGGACGCGGCACCCGGCGTGCGGCTGCTGCGCGACGCCACCCGGGGCGGAGTGGCGACGATCCTCAACGAGGTGGCGCAGGCGGCGGAGTTGGCCGTCGTCGTCGACGAGGCCGCGGTGCCGGTGCGTCCCGCCGTCACCGGGGCCTGTGAACTGCTCGGCATCGACCCGCTCTACGTCGCCTGCGAGGGACGCTTCGTCGCGGTCGTCGACGCCGCGCAGTCGGAGGCGGCCGTGGCCGCGCTGCGAGGCCACCCGCTCGGACAGGACGCGGCCGTCATCGGTCACGTCGCCGCGGATCCGTCCGGGATCGTGCTGCTCAAGACCGCGTTCGGTGGCACCCGCGTCGTCGACCTCCTCGTCGGCGACCCGCTCCCCCGCATCTGCTGACCTCGCCCGGCACCCCGACCCCGATGCCGCCGTTGATCAAGGCGTACGTGTCACCCGGACGATGGTTTCCGACGCAAACTCCTTGATCAACCCACCGAGCTGCGGGGGGTCAGGCGGATGGGGCGGCGCGGTGGCCGGCGGCGGCCACCACTGCCTGGCCGAGGGAGATGCCGCCGTCGTTGGGGGGCACCCGCGAGTGCACCAGCGGCCGAAACTCCGCCGCCGCCAGCCCGGACACGACCCGGTCGAGCAGCAGCACGTTCTGGAACACGCCGCCGGAGAGCGCCACGTCGGTCAGTCCGGTACGCTCCCGTACGACCGTCGCCGCCCGCACCACGGCGTCCGCCAGGCCGTGGTGGAAGCGCGCGGCGATCCGGCCGGGGTCCACGCCGGCGAGCAGATCGTCGACCACACACTGGACCAACTGGCGTCCGACGTCGACCAGCGGTGCCGGGCCGGACGTGTCGATCCGGTAGCCGCCGCGCTCGCCGGGATCCGCCCGCTGCTCCAGGGCGACGGCGGCCTGCCCCTCGTAGCTGACCCGGTCGCGCAGGTCGAGCAGCGCCGAGACGGCGTCGAACAGCCGGCCCGCGCTGGAGGTACGCGGCGAATTCAACCCGCTGCGCGCCAACGCCACCACCGCAGGCCACCGCCGCTCGTGCCGCCGCAGCACCGGCAGGTCCGGCAGCGCGTCGCCGTACACCTCGTCGAGGTACGCCGCGGCCATCCGCCACGGCTCGCGGATCGCCGCCGGCCCGCCGGGCATGGGCACCGCGTCGAGGTGGCCGACCCGCTCGAAGCCGACCAGGTCGGCGACGAGCAGCTCGCCACCCCAGAGGGTGCCGTCCGTGCCGAACCCGAGACCGTCGAACGCGACGCCGATCACCGGGCCGGGCTCGCCGTTGTCGGCCAGGCAGGCGGCGATGTGGGCGTGGTGGTGCTGCACGCCGACCAGCTCGACGTCGTCGCGTTGCCGCGCGTACTTCGTCGACAGGTACTCCGGGTGCAGGTCGTGGGCGACGACCTGCGGCCGGATGTCGAACAGCCGACCGAAGTGGGCGATGCCGTCGGTGAACGCGCACAGCGTCTCGTAGTTCTCCAGGTCGCCGATGTGGTGCGAGACGAACGCGCGGCGCCCCTTCGCCAGGCAGAACGTGTTCTTCAGCTCCGCGCCGCAGGCCAGCACCGGGCGGTCGAACCGCCACGGCACCGTCACCGGCGCGGGCACGTACCCCCGGGACCGCCGCACCGACAGTTCCCGGCCCCGGAACACGCGCACCACGGAATCGTCGGTGCGCACATGGATGCGCCGGTCGTGCGTCAGGAAGCCGTCGGCGATGCCCGCCAGCCGCGTACGGGCGTCGTCGTCGCGGTGGGCGATCGGCTCGTCGGAGACGTTGCCGCTGGTCAGCACGATCGGCGTGCCGAGCCGGCCGACCAGCAGCTGGTGCAACGGCGTGTACGGCAGCAGGACGCCCAGGTCGCGGTTGTCCGGCGCCACCGACGCGGCGACCGGGGCGTCCGGGCGGCGGGGCAGCAGCACCACGGGACGGCGGGCGCCGGTGAGCACCGGCACCGCCGCCGGCGCCACGTCGACCAGGGCGCGGGCCGCCGGCAGGTCGGCAACCATGACGGCGAACGGCTTCTCCTCGCGGTGCTTGCGGGCGCGCAGCGCGGCGACGGCCCGTTCGTCGTCGGCGCGGACGGCCAGGTGGTAGCCGCCGAGCCCCTTGACCGCGACGATCCGGCCGTCGCGCAGCCACCGCACGGCGGTGTCCAGCGGCGGACCGTGGACCGGGTCGCCGGCTGCGGTGACGAGCCGCAGGGCGGGTCCGCACGCCGGGCAGCACACCGGCTCGGCGTGGAATCGCCGGTTCTTCGGATCGGCGTACTCGGCGGCGCAGTCCGGGCAGAGCGGGAACTCGGCCATGGTGGTGGTGCGGCGGTCGTACGGCACGTCCGTGACGATGGTGAATCGCGGGCCGCAGTTGGTGCAGTTCGTGAACGGATAGCCGTGCCGACGGTCTGCCGGGTCGGACAGCTCCCGCAGGCAGTCCGGGCAGGTGGCGGTGTCCGGGGAGATCAGCACGTCCCGGCCGGCGCCGGTGACACTGGCGGCGATGACGAAGCCGGGCTGCCCGGTCGGCGTGACGGTTTCGGTGGTGACCCGCTCCACCTGGGCCAACGCCGGTGCGCGCCGGCGCAGGTCCGCGACGAACGCGGCCAGAGCGGGCCCGTCCCCCTCGACCTCGACGAAGACGCCGCCGGTGTCGTTGCCGACGAGCCCCGCGAGGCGGTACTCCGTCGCGAGCGCGTGCACGAACGGGCGGAAGCCGACACCCTGCACGATGCCCTCGACGCGGACGTGGATCCGCTCCACGTTGGCCAAGCCCATGGCTGCCGGTCAGAGGTCGCCGGTCAGTGCCTGCTGGGTGAGTTCCCAGAGCACGTGATAGAGCGTGGTCTGTGCCTCCTGCACGCGGTGCACGGAGGCGGACGGCACCACGAACAGGTGGTCGACGGCGTCGGATTCGGCCATCCGGCCGCCCTCGTAGCCGGCGATGCCAATCGTCACCATGCCCCGCTGGGCCGCCTCCGCGAGGCCCCGCAGGACGTTGGCAGATCCTCCGCTGGTGGACAGGGCGACCGCGATGTCCCCGGCGTGGCCGAACGCCGCCACCTGTCGGGCGAAGACCACGTCGAACCCCACGTCGTTGGAGAGCGCCGTGATCAGGGCGACGTCGTGGGTCAGCGAGATGGCCGGCAGCGGGCGGGCGGCCGTCGGTGGGTGCAGGAACAGCTGCGCGACGTCCTGCGCGTCAGTGCTGCTGCCGCCGTTACCGAAGGCGTACAGCGTGCCGCCGGCGGCGAAGGCGGCGGCGCACCGGCGGGCGCAGTCGACCAACCGCTGCCCGTGCTCGGCGACGAGGGAGCTGCGCAGGGCCACGATCTCCGCCGCCTTCTCGGCGGTGGAGGTCGCGACCGCGGCGAGCACGGCGTCCATGTCGGACGGACGGGCGTCGAGGAACGGATAGAGCGCCCCGAGGGCGCCCTCGACCCGGGTGCTCATCGGGAGTTGCCCACCACGGCGATGGCCTCCTTGGCGTGCACCAGCACGATGTCGCCCGGCGCCGCCTCGACCAGGGCGACGCTGACCTCCTCCGGGCCGGCGTCGGTGTCGACGACCGCCAGTCCGTCACCGGTCAGCTCGCGGACGCGGACGGGCACCGCCGCGTCGGAGCAGGTGATGCAGTGGTCGTCGCCGTGGCATTCCGGCGCGGTCGATGGTGTCACCGGATCTCCTCCTGGTTCAGCAGCCCCGGCTGCTCGAAGAACACGTGCACCAGTTCCCACAGCACGTGGTAGATCGTCACGTGCACCTCCTTGACGATGCACGGGTCGTCGGAGCGGGCGACGACGACGTGGTCGGCGACCGCGTCACGAGCGATGTCGCCGCCGTCGCCGCCGAGCAGGCCGACGGTGAGCAGGCCGAGGTCGCGGGCCGTCGCCAGGCCCCGGCGTACGTTGGCGCACCGGCCGTCGGCCGACAGGCCGAGCGCGATGTCCTCGGGTGCGGCGAGCAGCCGAAGCTGCGCGGCGAACACCTCGTCGAAGCCGTCCGCACGGGCGATCCCGGTGAGGGTGGCGGCGTCGCTGGTCAGGGAGATCGCCGGCAGGGCCCGCTTGCCGACGATGACCGGGTGGACGAACTCCACCACGACGTGCTGCGCGTCGGTGGCCGGCCCGCCGTTGCCGAACACGATCAGTTTGCCGCGGCGGTGGAAACGCACGGCCATCGCGTAGCAGGCGCGCGCGATCCGCTGCGCGTCGGCGGCGAGGGCTTCCCCGGGTGCCAGCCGGCGGGCGAACGCGCGGTCGACCGCCGGGATCACGGACGATGGCATGGTCCTCCCGTCAGCCTCGGACTGCGGCGTACGGATCGCGAGGCCCGCCACGGGTCCGCTCGACGGCGTCCGCCGAGCGCCGTAGGCAGGCGCCGATCACCTGGTTGAGGTACGCCAGGTCGGTGACCCACGAGCGCAGGTCATCGTGGCCCTTGGCGGTCAGCGTGTAGCAGCGGCGCGCCGGCCCCCCGCCGTCGGTCTGCCAGGTCGAGGTCACCGACCGGTCACGCTCCAGTCCGCGGAGCACCCGATAGACGTGGCCCGGCTCGACGTCGGACACCCCCATCGCGTCGAGTCGCTCGATCAGGTCGTACCCGTGGCCGGGCCGCTCGAGGATCAGCAGCAGGAGGAACGGGTGCAGCAGGCCCCGCAGCTCACGTCCCTGCATCCTCGATCCCTCCCCCAGGCGCGACTTTCCGCCGATTTCTGCAGCTAAACACAGAAATAGGTGAGATATGCCATTTCTCCTGTTCTGGTGGGAAAATCAGCAGATTCAGCAGCGAAGCCCGTCGCCGGTCTGTGACCCTGACCGCGTGGGCGAAGCACCCGGGGGTGAGGCCGTCGAGCTGCGCGTACACGGGGTGTCGGGCGCCTCGGCCGACAAGATCCTCGGTCACCCGATCGTGGTGCGCGTCGCCGGGGACCGGTACGCCGGCTTCTACCGGCCCCGGCCGGACACGGGCGCGGCCGGCGGCGCCAGCCCCGGGATCGCCGTCGAGGCGTACCGCTGGGGCGCCCTGACCGCCGGCGCCGTCGTGCGCACCGCGTCCATGCTGCTGCTGTTGCCGTTCATGCTGAGCAACCTCGCGATCTGGCTGCGCCCGACAGCGGCCGACCGGTTCGGTCTGCTCGGCGCGCTGTGCCGCCTGCTCGCCGGCAGCATCACCGCCATCCTCATGCTCGCGATCGTCGGGGCCACGGTGAACCTCGTCGGCTGGCAGTGCGTGCCGTACGCCATGTGCCGAGCCGGCCGTTCCTACCTGGCCTGGCTCGTCTACCTGCCGATGGGCCCGCGCCTGGCTCTGCTGTCGCTGATTCCACTGCTCGCGCTGCGCCTGTTCTGGACGATCGGCGCCCGGTCGGCCAAGGCGTTCGAGGGCTTCGGCCCGAGCTCACCGGAACCGAAACCCTCGGAGCTGACTGAGAGCCTCACCACGCCGGGGTTCTGGGACGACGAGCGGATCACCTCCTGGCTGCGCCAGATCCACGTCGGGATCGGCACCGGCACGGTCGACGTCAGCCTGCTCGCCGGGGTCTCCGGCGGGCGGAGCATGATCGGCCCGATGTTGCTCTATGCCGCCGCTGCCCTGGTGGGGTTCTGTGCGGTGCTGCTCTGCCTGCCCGTGCCGACCAGCCCGGCGCAGGCCCGTCGCCTCCTGCGCCCACTGTGGGTGACCGTTACCGTGGTGACCTGCCTGAGCCTCGCCTACGCCGCGGCGACCCGCTCGGTGCAGCCGGTGGTCGGGCAGTTGCCGGGCTACGAGGGCAGTGCCAGCGGCCTGATCGCGACACAGGGAGTCCTGCTGGTGGCGATCGCCGTGGTCACCGTCGTCCGTCAGCGGGCGATTCCCACCGACAGCCGCCCGATGCTGCGCGGGCTCGGCACGCCGGTCGTGGCGGCGTTGTCGGTCAGCGTCGCATCCGCCTTCACCGCCACCCTGGTCTTCCGCGTCGCCGACCAACTCGACCGCGGCTACATCCCCGATCCGATCGGGCCGAGCCCACCCTCCTACGGTCCCCTGGAGCCGCCGGTCGCGTACTGGTGGGCGGCACTCGCCGGACTCGTCTCACTGCTACTCGTCGCCGCGGCCGTCGCCGCCACGCTCGCGCTCAGCCGCCGGCGTCGGCGCGCCCTGGCCGACCGCGTCGTGCAGGAGGACTACCCGCAGGTCCCCACGGACGCGGTGGCCCGCGTACGCCTGGTCCACAAGATCATCGCCAAGTCCCAGGTGACCGACGAACTGGTCCCGGTCCTTATCGCGTTCTTCGTGATCTCCTCGCTGGGTCTGGCCACCGTCGCACTCGACCTGCTCGGGATCGGTCCCACCGAACTCGCGGCCCGGATCGGCAGGACCGGCGCCACCGCGCTGATCGCCGCGTACGTCACCGACGCCGGAATCTGGGTCATCAGCCTGCTCGTCGTCGGCCTCGTCCTCCTCGGCTACCGCGCATACCGATCGCGCGAGACCCGACGCATGGTGGCGGTGCTGTGGGACCTGGGCACCTTCTGGCCGCGCACGGTGCACCCGTTCGCGCCGCCCTGCTACGCCGCCCGGGCGGTGCCCGAACTGACCAAGCGGGTCTCCGCGCTCGCCGCGCGGGGACCGGTGGTCATTTCCGGGCACAGCCACGGCTCGGTCCTGGCCGCGGCCACCATCCTGCAACTGCCCCCGTCCGCCCTGCCCAACGTCGCGCTGCTGAGCCACGGCTGTCCCCTGCGCCGCATCTACGCCCGCCTCTATCCGGCCTACCTCGGTGATCAGACGCTGTGCGACCTCGGCGACCGGCTCGACTGGCGCTGGCGCAACCTCTGGCGGGACACCGATCCGATCGGCGGCCCCCTCTTCGACCACCACCAGGGCGCACAGCCGTCCTGCGCCAACCCGGCCGCCAGGTCCGTCGATGTCCGGCTCCGCGACCCCCGTGCCGTGACCATCGACCCGGCCGACACCGTGCCACCACCGATCGAACGCCACTGGCCCTACCACACGCAGCCGGAATACCAGGCGGCCGTACGGGAACTCGCCGGCCGGGCCGGCCCCACCGGCACGAACGATCCGGCCGCCGGACCGGAGTCTCCGCCGCCCTGATCGGTCAGCGTCGCGGACCCAGCGTTCCGCCGATGAGCGGGAACTGATCCGCCCCAACGAGGCATAGACTGCGGCCACGCCGTTCGACCGCCGGGAGACACCGTGGCCAGCGAAGAGATGGACCTGCTCGATCAGGTACGGCGGATCTGCACCGCCTTTGCCGAGGTGACGGAGCGTCCCAGTCACGGCACGCCGACGTGGTTCGTCAACGGCAGAAAGTCCTTCGCCCAGCTGTGGCCGGACGGGCACCACCACGACGACTTCCCACACCTGTGGTGCGCGGCGTCCCCGGGGGCTCAGAAGGAGCTGATCGTCGCGAACCCGCAGGTCTTCTTCCGGCCCCCGTACGTCGGGCACCGTGGCTGGGTCGGCGTCCGGCTCGACCGGGGCGCCAGTTGGGCAGAGGTGGCGGAGCTGTGCGAGGACGCGTACCGGGCGGTCGCCCCCAAACGGCTGATCGCCCAGCTCGACGCCGCCCCGGAGCCAAGCTGAATCCGGATCCGGCAAGTGCCGAGGAATCGGAACCCCGAGGCTGCCGCCTTCATTTGCTCGGATGGTGCGATCACCGCCAAATCGGACCACCTCTGATGGCGTGGTCATCGGCGTTGCGGCGTGGAGACCTTCAGGGCCGGGAGGAAACACCGCTTCGTCCCCTCAGTAATCGTCCTGCTTGGATGGTCGCTAGAGTGTGAGGCGTGGGTGAGGTGGTGAAGCGCGCGTACAAGTACCGCCTCTACCCGTCCCCTGAACAGGCGGAACTGCTGAACCGCACCTTCGGCTGCGTGCGTCTGGTCTACAACCGGGCGTTGAAAGCCCGTACCCGGGCGTGGGCGGTGGACCGTCAGCGCACCACGTACGTGCAATCCTCGGCGTGGCTGACGGAGTGGAAACGCACCGAGGATCTGGCGTTCCTCAACGAGGTCAGTTCAGTGCCGTTGCAGCAGACGCTGCGGCACCTGCAGGCCGGGTTCGCGGCGTTCTGGGACAAACGGGCCCGGTATCCGAGGTTCGAGTCCAAGCGCAAGTCGCGGGCGTCGGCGGAGTACACCCGGTCGGCGTTCCGCTGGCGTGACGGCCGGCTCACCCTGGCCAAGATGGATACTCCGCTGGACATCGTGTGGTCACGGCCCCTGCCCGAAGGGGCGGAACCGTCCACGGTCACCGTGTCTCGGGACCCCGCCGGCCGCTGGTTCGTGTCCATCCTGGTGGAGGACCCGACCGTGGAGCCGCTACCGCCGGCCACGCCTGCGGTGGGTGTGGATGCGGGCATCACCAGTCTGCTCACCCTGTCCCACCCCATCCCCGGCATAAGCGACGAGGATGGAAAGGTGGCCAACCCGCGTTTCGGGCAGGCCGACCGGCGCAAGCTGGCCAGAGCACAGCGGAACCTGGCCCGCAAACAGAAGGGCTCCGCGAACCGGGCCAAGGCCCGAATCAAGGTGGCCCGGATTCACGCCCGGATCGCCGACCGGCGTCGGGACCATTTGCACCAGCTGACCACTCGACTCGTCCGCGAGAACCAAACGGTCGTGATCGAAGACCTCAGCGTGCGTAACATGCTGCGTAACCGGCGCCTGGCCCGCGTCATCTCCGACGCGAGTTGGAGTCAATTCCGCAGCATGCTGGAATACAAAGCCCAGTGGTACGGCCGTGAGGTGATCCCCGTCGACCGGTGGTACCCGTCGTCCAAGACCTGCTCGGCATGCGGGCGGATCAACACCACGCTCGCCCTCAACGACCGCGCTTGGACGTGCCCCGGCTGTGCAACCGAGCACGACCGGGACATCAACGCCGCTAGAAACATCCTCGCCGCCGGGCTGGCGGAGAGGTAAAACGCCTGCGGAGCTGACGTAAGACCTCAAGGGAAACCTCCCGGACAGGCAGTCGGCGATGAAACAGGAAACCTCACGGGTGACCGTGGGAATCCCGGTCCCTTCAGGGCCGAGAGGATGTCAAGGACGAGTGGGGCGCGCCGATGACGACCGGCCTGAACTACAACGGCCCGATCAACGGCAACGCCTACATCGCCTACATCCAGGCCGACAGCGACACGCTGCGGCTACTGGGCATGGGCTCGGTCTACTGGCCGGGGCTGCGCACCGGGGACTCCTACAGTGTCACGACGCTCGGCGGAAGCGGCACCAACCTGACCCTCACCAACACCAACGCCTCCGGCGTCAGCCGGCTGCAGTGGGCGTGGGGCGTCGGCAGCGCCACCTCCGCTCCGATCCGCGGGGTCCCCTCCAACCGGTGCCTCGACGTGCCCGGCTCATCCACCACCTGGGGCACGAAGCTGCAGACCTGGGACTGCAGCGGCAGCGGAAACCAGCAGTGGAACGTCAACAGCAACGGCACCATCACCAACGTGCAGAGCGGGCTGTGCCTGGACGTGAACGGTGGCGGCACAGCCAACGGCACGGCTGTCATCGTGTGGTACTGCAACGGCGGCTCGAACCAGCAGTGGAAGCGTTCCTGAACCACTCCATCGACCTGCGGCCGGCAGCTCCTGCGGGCGGGTAGCGGCGGGGCTGACGGCGAAACCGACTGGGACGAGGTCGCCGAGCTGCTCACCGAGAGCTACTGCCTATTGGCACCCAGGAAACTGGTCGTGCAGGTCGGACCTCTCGTCCCCGGCCGGTCCGCCCGCGCCTGAGCGGCCGGCGCGCCCAGCACGCAAGGACCGGAGGGAGCGTTCCCTGGTGGGGACGCTCCCTCCGGCCGGTGCTGGTGTTACTAGTTGGTGAACTTGAAGTAGGCGCGGTGCTGGAACCCATTGTCGAGAGTCAGGACGAACTCACGGCAGGTGCCGGCCCAGGCCTTGTCGGTCTTCCACGGGTAGGTGTAGCGGCCGTTGTCGTTGGCCGACATGCTCTGGCCAGCCGGCGTGAGGGCCGCGACCGGAGTGGGACGAGGCGTGATCGGCCCGCTCGGGTTGACGGTCTTCAGCGAGTTGCAGTCCACCAGCCGCGAGTACGGCGAGTTCTCGGCCAGGATGTCCAGGCCACGGTTGGTGGCCAGCTTGAAGGCCAGCTGCACGTTCGTACCGGCCTTGACGCTGTTGAGCGCGGGCGCGGCAGCCTGGTTGACGAAGTCAGCCCGGCAGGACGGCGGCATGTCGAACGCCTCGCTGCTGTTGGCGCGGCTGGTGCCGACCTGCACCGCGCTGTAGCCCAGGCCACGGCGGGCGAACGAGCCCCAGATGATGCAGGAGTTCTCGCCACCGGTCAGCACCTTGTCCGCGGCGATGATCGCGTTACGGGAGGTCACGAAGCCCGGGTTGCAACCCTGCATCTTCAGCCCGTCGATGACCAGCTGCAGCGCGAGGTTGTTACCGCCGGCGCTCCACGGGTCGTAGATGTTCGGGTTGAACCCGTGCCGGTCGATCAGGTTCCAGGTCATGTCCCACAGCACGGAGGTCCAGCCGTGGCCGATGCCGTGCGGGACCGCCAGGGAAGTGCCGTTCAGCCAGCCACCGGTCTTGATGCTGTCGTAGGTGAACGGCTGGATGTCCATGTTCCGCGAGTACGGCCGCGGCCGGATGCCGTCACCGCTGCGGTCGTCCTGGAACAGCACGTACGGGCCCATGCCGCGCTTGCCGTCGGCCGTGTCGAACTTCGGGTCGAGCAGCATGGTGAGCGCGACGTAGTCGCTCCAGCCCTCGCCCTGCTGCTGGTCGCCGCTCAGGCAGTTGACGCCCAGGCCACCGGTCAGCCGGGTGGAGATGCCGTGGGTGTACTCGTGGATGATCACACCGGCGTCGAAGTCACCGTCGCGGATGCCCGGGTGGTTCGGGTGCTTGCGGACGTTACCGGTGACGGTGCCGGCGGCGATGGCGGCCTTGATGGTGGCCCCGTTGGCCTGGGTCACGGCGACGGCCGGGATGGTGACCGGCGCGGTCGTCATGGCGCCGGTGAGCACCGGAGCGGCACCGCTGGCGTTGTGGGCGATGACCAGCCCCTTGGCGCCGGCGGCCTCCGCGACCTGGCTGCGCTGCAGGTAGCTGCAGGCGGTGGTGCCGCCGTCGACCACGCTGATCCAGTTGCCCGAGGGCAGCGTGGCGGGGTACGCGGCCGCGGTGCAGCCGGTGCCGGCGTAGACGAACTGCCCGGCCAGGCCGGCCACTGTGGGCGCCGGCGAGTACCGCGACCAGGAGGCGTTGAACGAGCCCACGCCGTCCACGACGACCTGGTTCGGGTCGCCGAACTGGGTGCCCGGCCACAGGTACATCTGCATCCGGGGGGTGCCGCCAATCGCCGGGGTGGAGAAGTTGGCGTTGTTGGTGCCGCCGCCGTCGGCCGCCTCGGCGCGAACGTAGTCGCCGGCGACGCCCAGACCGTGCTTGTTGGCCTGGAAGTTGCCGGACACCTCGTCAAAGCCGTACAGGTAGGAGACGTCGTGGATGACGTTGTTCCAGTAGAACAGGTTGGTGGTCGCGGCGTCCCGGTAGTTCTGCGCGTGCTCGGCATGATCCATCGGGAAGTCGAAGCCCAGGTTCGCGCCACCATCCGGGCTGCTGCCGAGGTCCGGAGCGTTGTTGTTGTCCTGGTCCTGGTAGGCGTGGACGTTGTTGCCCTGGGTGGTGGTGTACTTGCCACCCGGCAGGCCGGTGTCGTGCCACCCGTGCGGCGAGGCGGTGCTGTCCGCCGGGTTGGTCAGCAGGGTCCGCGGCCCGTCGTTCGGGCTCTCCTTGGCGCCGGCAAACACCCGGTAGCTCGACCCGTCCTGGATCGGGTTGCGGGTGCCGAAGTCCGCGGGGCTGAGCGGCGACGACGTCGACAGCGACTTCGACGTTGACGTCACGCTGCGGCCCAGGTTGCTGGAGATCTCCTCAGCGTTCTCGTGGGTGGTCCAGTCGTCGACGTTGAGCAGTTCGCCGGTCTCGGCGTCGACCGCGGCGTTCCACAGGTGGTCGTCGGTGGAGTCGTCGATCACCATCTGCCAGGCCAGCCGCAGCCCGTTCTCGGTCCGCTGCCAACCCAGCTTCGCCGGGATCGGCTCATCGGAGATCCCCG